>JBDHYK010000115.1:0-10069 GCA_039811305.1 Niabella sp. | reverse complement strand
AAACAGATTGAAACGGGTCAATCACTTCTCCATTCCAAAGTATTACTTTATCGAATTCCTTATCCCATTTGGAATTTAGCAGGGTTACAAAACATTCTCCATAGTAAACACTCCAGATGGCATAAAAAAGTGAATTGATATTTTCCCCTTCGTAATGTAATTCGATATTTATAATATCCTGTAATTTCATTATTGAATCTGCATTATAATCAATGCCAAATTCTTGTTGATACTCTTTCACTAACTCCTTTAGTGGATGAATTGAATTTAAATCCATGATTTTTAATTTTTAATTATATAAATTTGTTTAATACTTTAATCCCTACGGAGAGGCCGCGTTATTAATTGCCAAATAAAAAATTTGATCTTCTCTGAGATTGGTATTGCATAGCGAAAAGCAATACGAAATTGAATCAGGGCCCGGCTTTGGCGCTCTTTCAAGCCAAACGAATAGGCCCCACTATGTCAAAGAACTAAGACACGCGGCTTCATTGACATCTACGTGAGAATCCTGGATTCTAAAGGACACACGAATGCCTGTAAGGATTAAACTATAATTTGGATTTTAATTCACATCAGCGAAGTGAGTAGCGATGTGTTTTCTGATATTGATAAAAAAATAAGAACACAATTTTCCGTTAGAAATGCAAAGGTAGGGTTTTATTTTAATTACAAAATTTTTTTTATTTAACCGGCATAAAAAATGGTTTCCCTGTTCTAAGGTTGTTTTTACTTCCACAATTATTTTAGGATTTTCTATCATAATGTGTCACTTTTAAATTGAAAAAATCATCTATCCCTGCTATCGCTATAGCCTCCAGGGACAAAATATTTCAACCCTCTTTTGTGCCTCTATGGCAAAATTGTTCCAATAATTTGCTTGCGCCTGGCTTTTTTTTACAATCAACCCATGCTGGTATAAATATTCCAATTTCCTGATGGCAGCAATATTGTCCCTGCGGGCAAACCTTCTATACCAGTAAAGTGCCTTGGAAATATTTTGATTTTCGGCATCAAAAATATCAAGCAATACCATGCCCCGAATATTGTCATCGAGCCAACAAGTATTGGTTTCAAAATCATACTGCCATTGATAGGACCCCTTTCCATACTGCTCACCAAAGAAATACAAATCGGCAAGTGTATCATTTGCATCCCATGATGAATCAGCTAATTTCCGATACCAGAACAAGGCTTGTGAAAAATCTTTTTTTACACCGCCGTAGCCTTCCAGGTACTTGCCGGCCAATGACTCAATAGCAAAATCATTTCCCGTTGCCGCTGATCTTCTCAGCCAATAAAACGATTTGGGATAGTTTTTCTTTTTCCCATTTCCAAAATAATACAGTTCATGTAGCTCCATCATAGCCCTGCCGTTTCCACATCTGGCAGCGCGTTTGTTGAACAGGATGGCAGACCTGTAGCTCTTCTTCACATACCGCCCATAGCGATACCAGGTAGCAATAGCAACTAACGCATCAGTATTATGATTACGTATCGCCTTCCAGTACCACTCCTTTGCTTTGAAGAAATCATGAAGTCTAAAATCATAAGCCTCTCCAATATGATACATTGCCTGAGCATTACCTTTGGCAGCAGCCTTCATCCAGCAGTTGATGGCCGACTGAATTTCACCTTTCAACGAAAAATTTAAACCATCCTGGTAATCCTGATCGTACTGTTCTGTCATATTGGTAATTTGTGTATTATATTATTTTGTATCATCCAATGAAAGCTGTTTGGGATGATTTTCTTCCTCCTCCTGTCACTCTGTTTGTAAAAAGTAAACTGTCATATCACAGTTCTTTCCTTCAAAATATTTGTCCAGTGCTTTATGAAATAGACTTTCTTCTTCTGAAACAAATGCGAAAAGCGTCATACAGGATTTGAATTTTAAGTAATCGGGGTTGTCGAATATCCTGTAGGCAGACTTGTTCTCAAGCTCTAAAACTACCTGCGTGATTTCTTTCAATCTCTTTCCAAGGATTTCATGATGGAGATACATCCTTGCTTCATCAGAACTTTTAAGAGAATAAAATTTTGAATTACTGCTTTGTCCCAGTCCGGCAATTTGTGGAAAGATATACCACATCCAGTGTGACTGTTTTTCGCCACGTTGCAGTTCTGACAAAGCAATCCGATAGGTATTTTCCTGAGCTTCCACAAACCGGTCTAAGTTGTAATTTATAGCCATCAATACTCGTTTTTTCAGATATCAGCGATGTGTATTCTAAATTGTTGCAATCACTAAACCGATGGTAAAGATACGACTCTTTATTAGGAAAAGTTCTTATTCCGTAATGTTGCTTCGAAATAAGCTTTAACTAACTTTCAGCTATGCCAAAGAAAAACCAGAAGTCTTAATAATCATTTCATTCTACGGGGTCTTGCACTCGTCAGGGTTCGTCAGGCTCACCCTGACAAGGCTTTAGGAATTATTTCATTCTATGGGGTCTTGCACTCGTCAGGGTTCGTCAGGGTTCGTCAGGCTCACCCTGACAAGGCTTTAGGAATTATTTCATTCTATGGGGTCTTGCACGGCTTGACCATAACGAGTTGCAAATTGGCGATGGAGCCGACTTTTAGCATCCCGATAACTCTTGGGATTGAATGGAATTACTGCGCTTCCACTTTGCACAAAAGTTCAATAGAAGTACTTCACCGGCTCTATTGCCAATTTGTTTGTTTTGCGTTCGGCATAGTCTATATTGCAAGTTTTTGCTTATTCAATTCTACATTAAAATAAACTTTTGCACCCAATGCTTCAAACACCTTTAAGATTGTTTCAAATCGGGCATTTTTTACACTATTCTCAATTTTAGAGATTTGTGCTTTTTGAACACCAACCAATTCTCCAAGCTGTTCTTGTGTTAAGTGTTTTTCTTTACGGGCTTGTTTTATAGCTTCGCCTAAGAGGTCAATTCTCAACTCACTTTCAAAGGCTTCTCTTTTTTCTGTTCCTCTCTTTCCAATGTGTTTATCAATCATTGAGTCAAGTGAAACGGTTTTGAATTTATTTGTAGTTGCCATAATTATTTATTTTTTGCCTTGTTTTCTAAATACTGTTTTCTAATTTCTTCTGCTTTTTTAATTTCCTTTGGAGGTGTTTTCTGTGTCTTTTTCAAAACTCCGTGTGTCGCAACGACTAAAGTTTCTTTATCATCAGATTTATCCCAAAATGAAAAAAGCCGATATGCTTTGCTGTTGTATAAAGTCCGAAATTCCCAAATGAAGTCATTAAGCTTTGTAAAAAGTTCATTATCGTTTACCAACTGAGCTTTCTTGATGTTATAGTAAATTTTTTCTCGTGTTTTATCATCAAGGTTTTCTAAAAATTCAACAGCTTCTGGTAATAACTCAATGTCAAAGTGTGGCTTCATTCATATTTTTTAGCAAAGATAGTTATTTCCTAATTGGGAAACAAGTGCTTTTTGTGAAAATTAAATTATGTATTCTATACTTGAGATTTGTTTTAGCCAATAGTATTGAAATGCTGACGCACAACGTATGTATTGACGCAATAAAGCATCAGTAATCGTTTCATTCTATGGGGTCTTGCACGTGACAGGGTTCGTCAGGGTTCGTCAGGCTCACCCTGACTAGGCTTCAGTAATCATTTCATTCTATGGGGTCTTGCACTCGTCAGGATTCGTCAGGCTCACCCTGACAAGGCTTCAGTAATCGTTTCATTCTACGGGGTCTTGCACTCGTCAGGGTTCGTCAGGCTCACCCTGACGAGGCTTCAGTAATCATTTAATTCTACGGGGTCTTGCACGTGACTGGGTTCGTCAGGGTTCGTCAGGCTCACCCTGACAAGGCTTCAGTAATCATTTCATTCTACAGGGTCTTGCACATTGACGGAGGTTCAATGAAAAAAACGAAACGCTTTAGTAACTTGATTCATTGTTCTCAATTTACTTGCTATGTGTAAATAAATTATTTGAAAAAAGAAGGAACCCAAATATCCATGGACGGCAAAGGCAGGGGAGTGGATAATATTTTTATTGAACAATTTGAAGAACTTTAAAATATCAATACATTTACCTGAACGCTAAAGATGATGGTTTGAAGCTATTTTAGGAATCAAAGCAAGGTTAGAAAGATGGTATAACAAAAAATATGAAGGAATTGATATGCAGATGCCAAAAAATAATCATCAAAATGCAGCATAGATTCAACTTAACTTTTCATATATTTGGTCTGGTAAAACGAGTGTATTTCATGCCAAAATTGGATTAGTTATTCCTAAAACCAAAACAAATTATCTTATGGAAAAAAATGTTTATACAATTCTAATTATTGATCCCCATAGCAGCACTTTGCTTTCCAATTTAAAGACTTCAGGAACCCATGAAGGTTTTGAGTTTTACGCAACAGATAGTGTTGCAGAAGGACTTGTCTTTTTAAAATCGTATGCGGCCACATTGAATGCTATACTTCTGGGAATAAAATTTCCCAAAGAGCCAAATCCGAACCCTGTTGTGCTGCATACCATCAAAAGAGAGCATCCCGACATTCCGGTTATCTTACTCACCGAACGTAATTCTACCCAGGAAATTGAGCTGGTTTCGGAATTGATGAAGATTGGAGCATACAATTATGTAGCAAAAAAGGGATTGAATCAGGCTTTTTTGTTTCAGGTGATTACGGCTGCAATTCAACATCAGCAGTTACAGTTACAGTGGCTTTCAAAGTCTTATCCGACTGAAAGAAAAACGCCATTTTTTATTGTAAGAAATGAATGTAGTCTGGGTAGATTTCAAAAAAAAGCTAGTTTTGGTTTTGACCTGGTTTCAGTAAATAAGCCTTCCGATGAACAGGATGAACAACAAAAGAGAAGCACTGCTATAGACTGGCATGAAAATCTTCTCAAGTCCATTAGTTTTATTTACCGGGATGAGTTGCAAATCAATTTGAAATTTATTGCCCGACATGGAAAACTTCGTTGTTGTATAATATTTTCAGTATTTGCGACAGACGACACCGCACTGGAGTTGGTTTTAAAGAATATTCAACATGACACCAGTGTTTTCTTTTCTGGATTAAGACCCGATGGCAGCAACCCTTATATTTTTGAACGCATTTTAGACAAGGAATTTCTAAGTTCTGTCCAGAGCTATCAATCAGAATATCAATATAATCTCTTTTATAGAAAACCTTTAAAAGTAAAGAAAGGGAATTCAATTGGATTCAATTCTGAAATCAGGAATGTTGCATCTGAAAAAAATGAAAAGTATTTGCCCAATGAAATTTTTCCGGTACCGATGGAGTTCGACAATGATAATGAAATATTTCGGGCTTTGCACAATCAAAACGAATATACCGAAATTGACGTATTGCTAATACCTAAGCTGCTTTTAGTGGAAGAGATTGATTTAATCCGACGAATTATCAACAACCCTTCTATAATTGAAGCTCATTCATTCTCTTCAGAAGAAATTCAAGTCTATATCAGTTTTCTTAAAAAATTTATTGTAACCCCCAATGATAAATTCATGGTGAGTGTGCTACTGAAAACGAAAGAAAAAAGTAGTAGTCAACATTTAACCACGGGTATCAAAAACTATTTCTTTGGATCGCATACCGAAGTGAGTAATCAATTGAGAAAATCAGACCGGTTGTTTCGCTTTAGCAAATCTGATTCCGGTCGGTTAAACCAACTACCGTTTTTCTATTCTATACAGGAAGTGCTACAGGTATTTCGCTTGCCTTTACCAGGTCTCATTGATTTACCTGGAATAAAGGAACAATCAGGCGTGTTTCATTATGTCCCTGACAATCTTCCCACGGAAGGTGTACAATTAGGTGAAAAATCAGGAATGAATGGAAAAGAAGCCATCAGGCTTAACCAAAATGCATTAGCCCGCCATTTGTACATCATGGGGCAAACTGGAACCGGTAAGACCACTTTACTAAAAACAATGATTTGGGATTGTTTAAGTAAAAATGAAGGTGTGGCAGTTATAGACCCTCATGGAGATCTTTTTAATGACCTTATTGTAACGATTCCCGATTCACAGAAAGATAAACTTGTAGTTATTGATACTGCTAACCCCTCCCAATCTGCCAGGCACAATCCCATCAGCTTTGATCCTGGTAATCCTGCTTCTAAGTCGCTTGTCATAAACGAGTTGCTCAGAATATTTAGCAATATGTACAATATGAAGGAAGTTGGTGGCCCTACCTTTGAGCTGTTTTTCAAAAATGGGCTATTATTGATCATGGATGAGGTGAATCAGAAATGGTTATCCCAACCAATACTAACAGATTTTGTGGAATTGTTTTATAATGAATATTTCCGGGAAAAAGTAATCGCAAAATGCGAAAACCGTAAAGTGGTAAACTTCTTTAGAAATGCTCATCAAATGTCTGGCGATTATAGCTTCAACAATTTTGCACCCTACATTACCAGTAAGTTGGTAAGATTTACAGAGGATTACTATTTAACACCGATAATTGCCGATAGAAAATCCAAATCAATTGATTATAGAAATTTGATTGACGAAGGAAAAATTTTGTTGGTGAAATTAGACAAAGGATTAATAGGTGTGGACAATGTAGTTTTATTGGGTCAAATGGTTTTGAGTAGTATCATCCTGGCTGCTATGGCTCGTAGCCAATTGGAAAAAGAAAAGCGGAAACCCTTTTATTTGTTTATTGACGAGTTTCAAAATTTTATAAGGAGCGATGTAGGCAGTGCCCTATCGGAAGTGAGAAAATTTGGGCTTTCACTTACATTAGCGAACCAAACCCTGGGTCAGTTGAACGAATCAACAGTTGAGGCCTTGCTGGGAAATGTGGGCAGCATGGTATTTTTTCGCCCAGGCATAAGAGATTATGAAATCATAAAAAATTATGTAGAACCGGAATTTAAAAGAGAGGACGTATTAAAATTGCCCAACTTCAATTGTATTGCCCGTTTGCTGGTAAATCACATTCCCAGCGACCCATTTGTGTTTCAGACGAAGTATTAGTACTCTTTTGGGCTTGTAGGAATTTGCTACCGTTTACAAATATTTTGGACTCTCATATCATTGAGTTTTTTTTTCATAGATGCGCTGCCAGAAATCAGGCCGTTGATGAGGAATTGAAGAATCATATAAGTCTATATAAAAATTAAAATCATTAATTATCTTATTAAAGCAGTGAACAGCAATATAAATAATAAATTAGAAATTCCAATAAGAATTATAGACCACATCAACCCAACTTTTTGTATGTCTGTTTGAACGATACGCATTTCTCTAAAAATCCGGAAAAAGTAATTAGCAAATGAAAAACAAAAAATGTAATACAAAACTACTTTTAGGTCTCTTGTAGCAAAGTAATAAATTACAAAAATTATCAAAGGCATCCAGGGTATCATATAGGGTGCCAAGGTTACTGTTGTTTTTAACCTGCTAATATGGCTTACATTACCAGATGTGTCCTGATTAACATTAAACGAGATTACTTTTCCCCCGGTTACCAATACTGCTATTGCGTGAGATAATTCATGAAAGAATGTATTAATGTGATGAATTCTTTCAAGAAAAAAACGAATTCTCAGATACTGAAGCAAATAAAGCAAACTTAAAAAAAGAAAAACCCATTTCAACTTAATTAAAACTTTAAGAAAATAGATCCAATAATCACTAACGTCACCTACCATAAAATGAATTCCTACAATCAATATAAGTGAAAGTGCTATTTTTTCAATCATTATTTAATTACTATATGGTGACTATTTTCTCTGATTTCCCATCTTCCACGAACCAGGACAGAGTTAACATGCTTTCCTTTTTCATTCTTGATCAGAAAAAAAACGGAGGTAAAATGAATATTGTCAAATGGTTGATGAAGTATATTGAATTTACTCCTACGAACTTTTTTAACTTCTACAGTAAAGGCGTGTAATTGATTAAGGTTTTGAATATTATCTTTTCTTTGATTCGTTGTGTATTTTTTTATTACTCTATAATTATCAACATCAGTTCGAAGGATTTCTAAACTTCGTCCTTTTAGAGTTGGCCTTAGTCGGATACTAATAATCTTTGCAAAAACAAAATATATCAGAGCATATATTAAATAGATCCAGGGAGTAGTTTTGTAATGAATGGTGTTTTCTTTATTTGAATAATATTCCGCTTTATATAATCCTTTCATAATCCCGTCTGCGGTTTGGGGTTTGAAGTATTGCTGATTTTCCAGTATTTTTCTAATATTGTATTGCTGGCTACCCGGTATCAAGATGGAATAAAATGTCTTAATTTTCTCACTCCTCGATTGATTATAAAACTGAATACTTGAATTAACAACAAGGTTAAACCTAATTTTTTCCTGTTGTTCATTACTGGTAATCTCAAAATAGGGAATTCCAATATCAGTTTTTTTAGGAAACGCCTTCCATCCCGCTCCTATAACGCTATCAATGGTGATTAATGGTGAAAAACTATTGTACATATTTTCTATAGTCAGATTTATGTCAGCTTCACCATTGACCAAAATAAAATCAGAATAATTGAATAGGATTTTATTATTAGACAAGGAGGATTTATCTATCTGAATGGGTTTTAAATCGTTTATTATAAAGCGGTTTTTAAAAATATCTTTTAATTGACCGGTTTGCAGATTACTATCTACCTCGTCAACAATAAATACCTTTGATAATTCATCTGAAGACATGATTTTATTAGATACATTTCCTCTTATTTTTATCAATTGAAAGGTTACGCCAGCTTCCTGAAATTTCTGTAAATTCAATTTAATACTTTGAATTTCATTAGCTATGTTCATTTTTTTTCCGGATGTGGATTGCTCGTCATCTGTAATAAATAAGTATAGCGTTCTATCATCGGCAGAATGCTCTAACTCCTCATTAACGGTGTTTAAAAGTCCTACGATATCGGTATGTGCTTTTAATTTTCCCTGATTTTTGCATATAGTTTCCTGATAATTTTCTATTAATTCCAGGTTTAACGACTCTGGGTTCTCTAAGGGTCCTATACAAGTGCCGAAGTAGTAAAAATTCTTATCGGGAATTTGGGCTAAAGTTTGGGTAAGTGCAGCAATTCTTTCCAACAATGCTTTGGGTTTTACACTGCCTGAGAAATCCAAATAGATATTTGCAGTATTGAAAAAAGTAGGGTTACCCTCTTTCAGGCTAGAAGTAGATAAAAAATCTGGGCTTAAATACTTTTTTGTTGCAGCTACCTCTGAGTCCAATACCTTATCATTTGTACTAAAGTACTTGTTCTTTACCCAATTGAAAATGCCTAAAATAAAAAATAGTAAAGCAATAACATTAAGTGCTGCAATCAAAAACTTTTGCAGTTTCCCAGTGCGGAGACCATTTACTATTGCTATAAGTAAAACTATTATTAAGGCAATGACAATGCCTACATTATCAGTAATAAACTCCATAATTTAGTCAATATCTTGTGTTTATAAATACAATCCTCCTCTCCAGTGATGCAGTATATCAATTAAACCTACAGCAATGCCTCTTGCATGAATCAACTCAGAAGATTCGTCTGATTTTCCTGCATTTGGCAATATTCCAAATAATGAAATCCCTATGGTGTGTGAAGGGGTGATCAACATCATATAAGCACTTTTATTATATTTTTGTCTACCTAATTCTGTATTTTCAGGAAACTGTGCTGTTCCTGTCTTACCTTTAAAATCATTCGTATTATATTTATATTTATTAAGTACTTTTCCCACTGTACTTGCTGCTGTTCCACTTGAAATTACCAGTGACATCCCTTCATAGAGTGATTGAATTCTTGTAGATTCAGGCCAGCCATTAGTTTCTGCTTGATAACTGTCGTTTCTATGTAGTTTCAATACTGTTGCAACCCTTTCGTTTATTCGGATATAATCTCTCACTAATGTGGTCAGCGATAGATTGATGCTACCTTGACCCCAGGCAGCAGATCTTATAGCTATATCACTAAGAGAACCATATTTCCTATATCGCCAAAGATCGCCATACTCCTCAGCGCCTGCTATTACACTGCCTGTGTTTGCAAGATAGTTGGTAGAGTCTTTGATCATCTTTCGATACTGTACATCATCAAACATTTTG
>JBDHYK010000114.1:0-10122 GCA_039811305.1 Niabella sp. | reverse complement strand
GTAGCATTTTAATGTATGGTATCCAATAATTCCCCTCTCCTTTAAGTAAATATTTTTCAATAGCATAACTATCGCGCTGAATTCTACCTACAAACCAAGAAACCGGTTTCTCTGCTGGATCCTTATAGCCTGATAGTTCTATAGCACTTTTGATCAACCCGGAAATATCTCTTTCTTTATTTTTACGCATTTCAATTAAAGCTTGCATTTTTTTTTCAGCTTCTTTATAATTAAGGCTGAAGGCTGTTTCGCTGCGCAAGGATGTTACCACCTGACCTGTCGAGGTAACTTGCAATTCTTTATTTAACAGGTGTTGAACATCTTCTTCCGTTGCGTCACCAGGGTTATTTAAGTGTTTTTGAAAAAAGGCATACATAGATTCACGATTCTTTCTTGTGCTTGCGTGGGTTGTATCGTCTATTACCATATTAAAATTCTCAGGTTGCCCATATGCATTATAAATTCGTTTTACCTCATCCCTCGTTTCCATAGCTCCCTGGATCGGAAAGATATCACGACTCGTAGTAACCATTTGTGCAGGTTTTGGTGCTCTCACTAACAACAAATCTGCCATGTCGAGCCCTCTCTGGATTCCATAAATAAAATTTTGTTCAGCGTCTTGCGGCCCCATAGCTTGAAAAAGACGAGAAAAATTGGTTAGATAATTATCTACACTTACTGCTTTGATACGATCATCGAAAGCCGCAATATATGCGCTTTGAGTTCCTCCACCTGAACGACCCGTTATTCCTATACGCTTTGGATCTACCTCTTTACGGGTAAGTAAGTAATCTATAGCCCGAATACCGTCCCAAACAAAATTTTTAGCCAGAGAGTTTCCGGTAATAAACAGTTGAGCCCCTGGGTATGAATGCTCGTGCGTAGGAGAACTAAAAAGAGGCTTTCTCGTGTTGGTATCTAAATATTGCAGTCGCTCTCCCTGTCCAACAGGGTCAAAAGCAAGTACTACGAAGCCCTTTTTTACCAAATTTAATATGATTTGTTGATATACCTGGGTTCGATAACCGGTTGCAGAATGTCCGCTACAAAAAATTATTGCAGGAAGTTTTTCTTTACTTTTTCGTGTGTAAGGAACAAATAAACTGGAGGTAACATAATATTTAGGCTGCGATTCAAATATAATATGTTCAACATGAAACACATCTTTATCAACAATATTTGTAACCTTAGCATTCAATGGTGTCTTTTGGGGAAAAGGAGCCACAACATCCGCTAAAGCTTGTCTTAACCATTGTTGCCTTTTTTCCCAATCCGCTAATTTTTTATAAGTACTAATTTCGAAGGAACGTTTATTAAGATAAATAGTCGCTTGTTCTGCTAAATGATGATATAAAGCATTAGGGGCATCGTAAAATGCAGGCCAGTTTTGCGTTCCCTGCTTTTCGTCAAAACCAGGTTGTGCGTACGATTTGAGGAAACCAACAAAAACTAATAAAAAAAATGTTGAAATTTTGGCATGTAACATAATGCTTAATTTTTGTGACATTTAATTTTTTATGCGAGCATCAACTTTTGAAAGACAATTTAGAAAATTAACAATATTGTAAACTATCTAATTGAAATATACTATTCTGCTTTCTGACATGATTTTGATGAAAATATTTTCTCTTATTTTTTACCTTTACCAATACTAATAAAATCGTCACCTTTGTGCCATACTTGATCTTTATTTACAAAGCATTTTTACCAACACTATTTATTTTCAAATACGTCTGTGGATTTTCAGTTTTCTTCTTCCCAGACTTCAATTTTTTTTCTTTTTTACGCCTGATGACCATCAGGGATAAAAATTATTTTATAGTACTATGGTACTTCATTCGTTTCCAATTGCACATACAACTGGTTAACTTTCTAAAATTGCAGATACTAGTATTGCTTGTAGCCCCTACAAAAAATAAAACGTCTATGATATGAAAACAAAATGTTATTAATATCCGGGGTTTTGTTCCAAATTCTTGTCTTTATCAATCTCTGATTGTGGGATCGGTACTAAATAGTTTTTTTCTTGAAAGCGCCTTTGCTCAATAGTAAAAACCGAATACGTTTTTTTGCCATCTCCTGCTTTTTTAATTGAGATTCCCTTGGCTGGGACGTTTAATACTGTTGGTGCAATTTTCCAACGTCGAACATCAAAATAACGGTGTGCCTCAAAAGCCAATTCAATAAAACGTTCATTTTGTAGGCGGTTTAGCAAATCTATGCCACTATCTGTAATTGGTGGCATTTGTACACTAGGACGACTCCGCACCATATTAATATACTCTCTGCACACTTCTTGATTACCCAAAAAGTACTGTGCTTCAGCGAAGTTTAATAATAGCTCAGCATATCGAAAAAATGGCCACGATGGATCACTTGCATTCTTTGAGTTGGGTGCTGTAATAGCTTCATCAATATATTTTCTTAAATAGTATCCCGATTCACTCGCATTAAAAGGTGTTACCGGTCCTTCCTTAGAATCTCTACCTTTAGGAAGGAAAGTTTCGATTTCTCTTCCTTTAAATGGCGCACCATCATACAAAATTGTAGCATAAAAACGAGGGTCACGATTAATGTATGGGTTTTGAGAATTATAAGTTGGATCATTAGCTGGTAACAAACCATTCTTCGTTTCATAGCAATCCACCAGGTTTTGTAGTGGATTGACTTGTGCATACCCATCTGAACCATTTGGATAAAGCCTTTGTTCAATTTGAACGTCTTCCGGATCGACTACAATATTAAAGGGCCTTACCCAAATCATTTCAGAATTGTAATTATTAGCAGCCTGAAACATTTCTTTATAATTTGGAAATATTTTGTACTTATTAAGATCAATAACTGCTTTTGCTGCATCAGAGGCTTTTTGCCACTTGGTTTTGTCGTTTGAGGGATTGTTCAATGGGCTAGCTGCATATAATAATGCCCTTGCTTTAATGGCCATCGCTGCTCCTTTAGTTATGTGCCCCTTCATTGTATTATCATATTCAACTGGCAAAAGCCCAATTGACTCATCTAACTCTTTAATAACAAAATTCATGCATTCATCGTAGCTACTACGTGCAATATTAAAATCATCGTTAAGAGAGAAGGGTTTTGTAATTAATGGTACTCCACCAAAAAAACTTATCATCTGGAAATAAGAATATGCCCTTAGTGCTTTTACTTCACCAATCATGCGATTCTTAATATTACTGTCAAAATCAATATCGGTGGTATTTGCCAAGAATACATTACATTGAGTAATACACTTGTAGTAGCCAGGATCAGCAGATGTACCAATCCAATAATCTAACGGCCCAAGTGCTGTAGGTGTAATATTTCCTGCATTTATTACGCTGTAAGGTGCGTTCCCACGAGGCTTACTTTCGTCAGACAGGCAAAATAAGCGTCTTGATGCGAATTGAAAACCGTGCGGCAAAACTCGATAAGTGTTACTAATATAGGCATCCATTAGTGCCGGATCCGTCCAAACTGTTATGTCAGAAAGCTTGTCTAAGGGCTTTGTTTCCAAAATATCTCTTTTGCAAGCATTTAGTAGCATTCCCAAAATCACTAATATTACCCATTTGTTTGAGTGTTGTTTGAAAGGAGCTATTAAACTGTATATAATTTTCATAACCATATTTTAGAATGTAATTGTTAACCCAATGTTATAAATTCTGCTTTGAGGATAAAAGAATCCATCAAGATTGGTGTTTTCAGGATCAAATAATTTCATTTTGGAGAAAGTGATAAGATTGCTGCCATTCAAATATATTCTGGCAGTTTTAACTTTTACCACCGAAATCACATTTTGCGGTAGGTCGTAGCCCAGCTCTAAAGTTTTCAACCGTAAATAGGAGGTATTGAACAACCAAAAAGTTGAGGATAGCGAATTCACTCCGGATTGTAATGGTAATGTAGGATATTTAGAGTTCATACTACCCTCTGTGTATCGGTTGTCAAGTAAATCTTGCAGTGTATTGAAACCTAATAATGCCTGAAACCGATATGGCTGGTACACATTTGCGGCTCCAGCAAAATTGGCAAATAATGAGAGGCCCTTGAAACTTATTGAAGTATTAATACCATAATTAACCTCTGGAACGCTGGTTTTATCTAACCGCACCATATCGGCTCCATCAATTTTTCCATTGCCGTTTACATCTTTATATTTTAAATCTCCAACTTTTGTACCTGTATATACTGGTATTTTGTCCAACTCTTCTTGTGTCCGAATAATCCCAGTACTAATATAATAATTTTGAGCACCAATTGAATGACCTTTTGCCCTTTGCCATTCAGGTACATTTGCCGCTTCACTGATATCAATCACACGGTTTTTGGCATATGCCACATTCCCTGCAATTCGATATGAAAAATCTTTTTTCACTATCGCATGAGAGATTTCCAATTCAAAGCCTTTGTTTTCTACGACACCAATATTTTCGGCAGGCAGAGAAAGACCAGCAAAAGCAGGAATACCAAGACTACGAGTTTGCAGGATATTTTCTCTTCTTTGGTGAAATAGATCTATTGTTAAACCCAAAAGTCCATTCCAAAACATTCCATCTAACCCAATATTTTTAATAGTAGCTACCTCCCACGTTACATTAGGATTCGGGGTTACACCAGCGACTACACCCAAGGATTGTATGGGTGGATCACCAAAATTATATCCTTTGTTCCCCATCGAATATAACCGCAAATATTGAAACGCTGAAATCCTGTCATTACCTATTTGACCAATAGATGCACGCAATTTTAAGTCGTTAATAAAGGACAATCGGTCCTTTATTAACCTTTCTTTTGAAAGTCGCCATGCAGCTGAAAGGCCAGGAAAGAACCCATAACGTTTGCCTTTAGGAAAATTAGAAGATCCATCATAACGGAAGTTAAAATCAAATAGGTATTTTTCAGAAAAGTCATAATGAAGTCGACCTAAAAAGTTGCGTCTTGCATTCTCAGAAGCTTTTCCATCTGCTTCCTGATTAATCAGACTTCCCGCAAATAATTCATCTATTTCTGTAGAAACAAAATCTCGTCTAAATGCAGAAAAATCAAAAGAATTTGCCTTTGCCTGTTCACCAGCAATGAAAGCGTCTACAGTATGTTTACCAAACCGATTGCGATACTTTAATCGAACATTTACTAAAGTGTATTTGTCTTTGCCTGCACCTTGACTTAACTGTGGCTTAACAATACCACCGCCTTTTACAGGGATATAATTATCAGCTTTTCTATCGTAATTATAAACCGTCCAAGGGGTTTGCCAATTTTTTTGTAATTCTACTACGTTGCGATAATTATAGTACCCATCTATTCCCAAACCCCTAATCCAGGGGACTATTATTTCAAACGAAGTTGTTGCGGAAAAACGTTGCCATGTATCAGCGTAGTTTCCAGAAGCAGAAGAAGCCATCATAATTGGGTTCTCTCCGCGCTCTACTCCTGCTGAAGGCAACCCATTAGACCAATACACTGGCATAAAAGGCAAATTATTATTCATCGCCCGAAACGTAGCTAAGGAGGTAAAAGTGGGGTAGTTTCCTTCATCTATATTGCCATTAATATCTACGCCAACTTTTATATTTTTACTAATTTGAGCATCAATATTAGAGCGTAGAGTATATACTTTGAAATTGTGGCTTCCATTTTTAAATATACTGTTTTGATTAGAATAAGATCCAGATACCAGGTACTTCACGTCATTAGTTCCTCCACGTACACTTAAGTTTTGTTGATTTTGGCTGCTAGCCTTTTTTAATACGTCTCCAAACCAGTTAACATTAGGAAAGTTCACAGGATCGCTGCCATTTTTAAATTTTTCAATATCCTCTTCACTATATGTTGGCG
This sequence comes from Niabella sp., assembly GCA_039811305.1. Classification (GTDB taxonomy): domain Bacteria; phylum Bacteroidota; class Bacteroidia; order Chitinophagales; family Chitinophagaceae; genus Niabella. The sequence goes on along the minus strand of JBDHYK010000114.1, from coordinate 4,284 downwards.
GTTGTCCTTGTTTTACAAGCAAATCATTAAAGTAAGCAGCTAATGAAGCAGAATTGCCCATCTTGGGCACAAAAGTAGGCTGGTTGAGTCCCTGATTAAAATTATAACTAATTACAGGCTTCCCAGAAACACCTCTTTTAGTAGTAATCAATATGACACCATTGGCTGCTTGTGCACCATAGATTGCTGCAGATGCGTCTTTTAATACAGAAATAGATTCAATATCGTTAGGATTAATGCGTTGCCAGCCGGTCGCACCTTGAATACCATCAACTACAACTAACGGGTTATTGTTCCCAGTTGTACTTCGACCACGAATTAGAATAGTTGCATCATCACGCCCCGGCTCACCAGTATTGTTTTTAGCAGCTAAACCCGGCAGCAATCCCGAAAGCGAGTTCGCAAGACTTATGGCTGGCGTGTGTTTAATATCCTTACTACTAACGCTAACAACAGAACCAGTTAGGTTAGACTTTTTTTGCGCTCCATACCCTACTACTACGACTTCATCCATTTTCGTTTCCACAACCTCCAGCATTACATTGATATTATTTGCAGTGCCTACCACAACTTCTTTTGACAAATAGCCTACTGCCGACACCACCAACACTGCATTTTCGGGTATATTAATACTGAACTGCCCATTTGCATCTGTAGTGGTGCCCAATGTACTCCCCTTTACCTGTATAGACACACCGGTCAATGCTTCTCCTTTGCTGTTAATAACCGTTCCGGTAATTGGCCTGTCTTTTTTTTCGGCAGCAGATATCGCCACCAGACCGTTTCCGAGATCAGAATAGGTAAATCCAGAATTGTTCAGCAATGCGCCCATTACATAACCCAAGCTTACATTTTCTACTTCAATGTTTACAGCCCCTTTTTTCTTTAGTTGCACATTGTCATGATAAATAAACCGGTAAGAAGTCTGTTTCTGTATCTGGTTGAATACTTCTTTAAAACTGACATCCTTCATGGAAAGCGTAATCCGTTCCTGGGAAAAACCGGTAGCTGATACCTGTAAACAAGCGATGGTTAGCAACACCACAACAATTTTCATAATTAAAAACAATTTTACATGAAGCTGCCATCGGGCACAGCCTTGCCTAAGTGCTGATTTTTGCATATCTTGCATTTCGTTTAAAGTGAGTAATAATGGTTTTCTGTTGTTACTTCAAAAGGAGGTGTTGCTGCATCTCCTTTTTTGCTTTTTTATTGTTTTCTGTTCTTTTTAATGTTTAAAGCACTAAAGCATCCATACCGGTTACCAAAATTATTTGAGGGTTACTGTTGTGCCTGTAATTGTATAATGAAAAGGGTATGTAATTTGCAAGGCCTTTAACGCTTCGCCAATTGTTTCTTTGTCAAACACTCCAGTAAATCGCTCTTCTTTTAGTTCAGGATTGTCAATGACGATAGACACTTTATACCATTTCTCTAGTTTTTTGGCTACTTCGCCTAATGGCTCACCATTGAACATGAGCTTATCCTGCATCCAGGCTGTTTCAGGAATAATACCGGTTACTTCTTCCTTATGAAGCGACTCCTTTTTAAACAACACTTCCGATTCCTCTGGAGTAGAGTTGTTGAATATATCCTGTACCTGTATGGAAACTTTTTCATTGGGTTTTAGCCTAATTCGGAAATTTTTATTTATTTTATCCGTTATCTCCACTGAACCTCTTATAAGGGAAGTTTGCACCAGGTGTTCATCCTTATATGATCGCACATTGAATGCTGTCCCCAAAACTTTTACCAGTATAGATGCAGCCTGCACCCTAAACGGCATTTGTTCATCATGCACTACATCAAAAAAGACTTCTCCCTCCAGACTAAGATTTCGATTTGTTTTACCAAAGCCTTTGCCCAGAACAACATAGCTATTCCTATTCAGTGTCGCTTTGGTGCCATCGGGGAGGGTCACTTCGTGCCTGCTGTCACCAGCTTTAATAGTGATATCGCCAATATGACGTGTTGTCTGCTCTTTACCGGGAACCCGCTGAACAATAGCATAGCTAATCAATAGCACGACTACTGCTAAAACAGCTGCAAACCAGGAGAGTTTCTTTTTCTTTATCCTTCTGAATACTACTTTTTTATCGGGGGCAGTAAAAATATCGGGGGCAGCCTCGTTCATAGCCTGCAACTGGCGCATCCAAGCATTTTGCATTTCGGCATCCTGAGCAGATGGAGTTTCATGACCGGAATTAAAAAAATGGCTGTGCATTTCTAATTGAGATGCCAGTTCCGGATTAGCTAATAGCAGTTGCTCTAACTCCCGAAGTTCTTCAAGAGTGGCATCCTGTGTCAGTTTCCGTGCACTTAATTGCCATATTCTATAGCTTGACATACAAATTTTATTTAAACCCTGTACCGCGCATTATTTGCTATTTCTCATCAGTGATAAACTTCACTGCCTGTGTTATTTTTTTCAGTGCAATAGCCATTTGAGCGTCAATTGTCTTTACCGATATGTTTAATATAGTCGCTATTTCTTTATATCGCAACCCGTCTTGCCTTGCGAGCTTGTAAATTGTTTGACACCGCGCAGGAAGCGTATTTACAACAGCCTCATACCGTTTTATCAATTCCTTATTCAGGAAAATCTCATCGGGGCTACTGCTTTTCAACACTGTGGATTCGATGGTTATTTCTTCAATACAGATCTGTCGGATTGCGTTTTGCTTTATTCTGTTTCTAATCGCTATATTTTTTGTTGCTATATAGAGATAATTGTTCAGGTTCTCTATTTCAAGGAGTTTGCTTCTATTCTCCCAAATATTTACAAATACATCTGACACTACTTCTTCTGATGTCTGCCGGTCTCTCACAATGGCATTAGCAAAACGGTGTAATTTTTTAAAATACTGATAAAACAACTGTTCAAACGCCACTTTATCATTCAAAACAGCTATCTGCTCCAGTAAGATTTGTATTTTAATATCGTGTTCCAAAGCCTGCTAATCGTTAAGCTAGTAAACTTGCCCCTATATTTACAAGGATACAAATAAAAAAAAAATCCCCTAAAGCAAGTTAATTTTTTAAAAAATATTTTTTTACGTGTGTATGTTTTACCTTAGTGCGAATACTACATATATCAATTTCTAAACATTTCTATTCAAACCCGACTCAGAGTGGTGAGGCTGATAAAGATGTTTCTTTTGATGGTTCCCATTTTTTTTGGGTAATTTTTTTTCCCTTTTTGGTCAACTCTTTTAGTATTTTTCCGTATGCCTTCGACGAATCTCGTTATAGCAAGGAGGTTGCTGTGGTAAAATTTTGCGTTTGTCTCGTAGCCCATTGCGAGGGCAGCAGTAGATGTAATTCTTCGCTTTCTTTTGGTACGTCTGATATTTTCATTAAGGTATGTAAGCCACTTTTCAGAATTGACATGAAGCAGCCGACAGGTAGCAAACAAACTATAAAGTATGGCAGCATCCTGCGCACGTTCATGTGATCCGGCGAACACATAATTCTTCCTTCCCAAATCTACAGGACGGATACTGTTCTCTTCCAGATTATTGTCTATCTGTAGTATGCCTTCTGCCGTGTAAGCGCAAAGCTTCTCCCAAAGTTGTAGCGTATAGACTATTGCTTTACCCCCAATGAACCCCAATGAAATAGATTTACACTTTTTTAATCTAATTTCAACTTTTCAGTTCTTTAAGCAACACTTTCGGTGAGTGATTTTTGCGTCCAGCTTCACTAAAAGCACCCTTTTTATCATTCATTAAAAAATTTGATTGTCCAAAACATTAAAACTTTTAACGGTGCAGGAATATGACAAAAGCAGTGTCCGCAATAATATCCTGTGTTGTGCAATGAGGCACTCAAGTTATAGATTGAGATTAAATAGGTTGATGAGCTCCCTTTGTTCGTTTGCTTTTAAAATGAGCCGCTTGTAAATTTTTGTGGAATATGGAGTTTCAAACTCAACGATGTAAATAGTTTTGAGTATATCTATGGGTTTTTCGGGGCTTAACCCCTATCTCCGCTTATTTACCCCTTCTATTAATAGGCTAAGATCATAATCAACTGATTTTGTTTGGTTCGTTCAAGAATTTGATATATATTTGAGCAACCTAATTAAGTTGTCTATGTATTTACCTCCGTGGATGAAAAAATTCAAAGAGCCCAGAACCGAAATAAAACATATCAAGGGGGGGTATTATAAATACCAGGTATCCTATAAATACAATCCTCTCAAGAAAAGAACTGACAAGATAACCGGAGTACTTCTCGGTAAAATAACCGAAGAAGACGGTTTTATCCCCTCAGATAAAAATA
>JBDHYK010000113.1:0-10135 GCA_039811305.1 Niabella sp. | reverse complement strand
TTTCCTGAATCTGCTGTATTATTGACATACGATTACGATATAAAATTTTAAAAAGGTCGGCAAAAATAGCACTTTTGAAGATATGAACAAACTGCAGACAAATTAAGGGTGCGAAAATAGCACCCCGATTCGCATTTCCCTTCACCGAGGCCCAGCAAATCATCAAACTATTACAAGGAGAAAAACAGCAAAAAACGAATGGGTGTTCCTTTTGTTTTGATGAAAGGGGGTAGCTAAAGATCGGAAACCGACTTTCTTTTGTAAAAATGAGGAAGATGGGGATAAAAATAAAAGATGCTTGTTATCAATCACTTATACAACCGGGTATCTAAAAACAAGAAGTATTTGGTTTTAAAATACTAAAAATTGTATCATTAAATACTAAAAATTATAGTATTTTGTTTATCTTAGCACTTGAAAAGCAAATTAAAGATTATGTCAGCTTCTGCATCTCAGGCTTCTGTTCTTCAGGCACTTCAAAAAGAGCTCTTGTTTTTACAGGGCTTTAGAAAACTACAGGTAAAATATTTTTACACGGGTCTTCCGGTTATTGAAAAGGCTTTTCCACAAAAAACGCTACCAATGGGTGCTATTCACGATTTTTCGAGCTTTACTATGGGGGATGCTGCGGCTACAGACGGGTTTATATCAGGGTTGTTAAGCCGGCTTCTTGCACCCCTGTCTTTTCAAAAAAACGTATTGGAGAATGAGGTGCAGGGAGTAACAAACAGCCCTTTATCTAAAATTACCTGTGTTTGGGTAAATGGCAGTTTTGTTTTCCCTCCGGCATTAAGATTGTTTGGTATTCTTCCGGAAAACATAGTTTTTGTTCGTGCCCCAAAACCTAAAGAAGCGTTGTGGCTAATAGAGGAAGCGCTAAAATGCTCCAGCCTGATGGCTGTGGTAGGGCAATTGAAAGAGCTGAGTTTCACCGAGTCGCGGCGGCTGCAGTTGATCGTAGAAAGAAGTGGGGTTACCGGTTTCATACACCGGTGTTTTCCACAAAAGGCGCATCCTGTTGCCTGTGTAGCTAATTGGCAGATTACTGCCGCAAGCAGCATCTCCGAGGGGTTGCCGGGAGTTGGCCGGGCAGTTTGGAATGTAGAACTTAAAAAAGTACGCAACGGACAACCGGGCAGGTGGATTGTAGAATGGCGGGCCGATCATTTCAGGCAAATCGTTACCGATCCGCTTATGATTTCTGAACAATATTCAAAAACAGCAGGCTGATGTCGCAGCGGTTTGCAACAATATGGTTTCCGCATCTGCTGACGGATTACAGGGTTCGCTGTCAGCCCGAGCTAAGGCATCAGCCTTTTGTTATGACGCTGCCCGAACGGGGTCGCGCTGTAATAAAAGCCCTGAACGCGAAAGCACAGGCTCTTGGGGTTCAAAGTCAAATGGTAGTGGCCGATTGCAAAACGATGCATCCGGAGTTGCAGATCTTTGGGTATAAAGAAGGCCTGGCCGAAAAACTGCTTCACAACTTAGGTATTTGGTGCATCCGGTTTACGCCTGTAGTAGCCATAGACCCACCCGATGGCTTGATTTTAGAAACAACGGGGTGTACGCAGCTTTGGGGCGGTGAAGCAAATTACCTGAAAGATCTTTTAAGCAGGCTGGGTAATTTTGGCTATCATGTTCGTGCGGCCATAGCCACTACTATCGGAGCCGCCTGGGCCGCATCTCGTTACGGAAACTCCTGTTCGGTAATAGCACAGGGAGAAGAGGCAGTAGCCCTGTCTTCTTTACCACCTACAGCTTTACGCATAGAACCGGCAACAGTAGAAAGGTTGCATCAGTTAGGGTTTTGTCAAATTAAAGATTTGTTGTCTATACCACAAACAGCATTGCAACGCCGTTTTGGGAAGTCTTTTATAAAAAGATGGGGTCAGGTATGGGGTAGCGAGCCTGAATATATAAAATCGCTTCAGCCCTCCGAGCCTTACGAAGAATGGCTTCCAAGTCTGGAACCCATCCGCACGGCAACGGGTATCAGCCTTGCCTTGCAGCGGTTGTTATCGCAACTTTGTGCTCGTTTAAAAGAAGAGGGCTTAGGCCTGCGTAGTTGTATTTTTAAAACCTATCGTGTAGATAATAAAGAACAGCAACTTACTATTGCCACCACACATGCATCCTGCAACGAAAAGCATCTTTTTAAATTATTTGAACACAAAATTGCTTCTATTGAACCAGATTTGGGGATAGAATTGTTTCTGCTGAAAGCGACAAACGTAGAAAAGACGATGGTGGTACAGGAAACCCTGTGGAGCGAAACCAGTGCTAAAAGCGAAATAGCCATTGCCGAACTAATTGATAGAATGGCAGACAGGGTGGGGCTACAAAGTATTCAGCGTTATTTACCCGCTGGGCATTTCTGGCCAGAATGGTCGTTTGTGGTAGCAAAAAATTTGCAGGAGCTACCCAAAGTGCAGTGGCCTGTTCATTTGCCAAGGCCTTTGCACCTGCTGTCTCCCCCCGAACCCATTACAGTAACCGCCCCGGTACCGGATTACCCGCCTCTGTTGTTTCGCTATAAAGGAGAATTGCATAAGATTGTTAAAGCCGATGGCCCTGAGCGTATTGAACAGGAATGGTGGCTACAGCAGGGTTTGTACAGAGATTATTATTGTGTAGAAGATGAAAAGGGGCATCGGTTCTGGTTATTTCGGGCAGGGGATTATGTACACCCTACCACGCCGTGGTTTATACATGGGATTTTTGCCTGAGAGCGGCAGCCACCTAACAGAACTCTTTTGTTACATTTAAAGTAGTACAATTTTTGTGCATTATACAGAACTACAGGTTACCACCAATTTCAGTTTTTTACAGGGGGCTTCGCACCCGCAGGAAATGGTGCACGAAGCTGCCCGGCTGGGTTATCGAGCCATTGCCATTACCGATCACAATACGCTGGCGGGTCTGGTGCGGGCACATATTGCTGCAAAAAAATACGGGATACGTCTGCTGCCCGGTTGTTGTATTAACCTGATGGATGGGCCATCCTTGCTCGCATTTCCCACCAATCAAGAGGCCTACTCCAGATTGTCTGCCCTGCTTTCTAAAGGGAACCTGCGAGCTGAAAAGGGTAAATGTTATTTATATAAAAAAGACGTTTTTGAGCATAGGGAGGGGATAAAGTGGATTGCCCTGCCACCAGCCAGCCTGAACCAGGAGTTTTGTTTTGAAGAGGCTTTCATTACTTCGCTGAAAGAATATAAAGAGGCATTGGGTACTCATTTGTACCTGGCTGTCAACCGCTCCTATCAAGCTTATGACGCCCGACGTTTCTACCGGCTGAACCAGTTGTCCGAAGCGCTTTCCATTCCTGCCATTGCTACAAACAACGTGTACTATCACAATAAAGAACGGCGCGAGTTGCAGGATGTGATTACCTGTGTACGTGAAAAATGCACCATTTATGACGCGGGCCTTCGCCTGCATCAGAATGCAGAACGATACCTTAAATCTGAGAAAGAAATGATGCGCCTGTTTCGGCAATACCCTGGTCTGCTTGCCCGAACGCAGGAAATTGTTGCGGCTTGCTCATTTTCATTAGACAGTTTGGAATATGAGTACCCGCAGGAAATAACATCCCAGGGTCGTACTCCGCAGCAAGAGCTGGAAGTACTGACCTGGGAGGGGGCCATTGAGAAATTTGGCGAAGACGTTCCTGAGAAAATTATCAAAGACATCCGCTACGAGTTGAACTTTATTGAGCGAAAAAATTATGCTTCGTATTTTCTTACGGTTTATGATTTTGTTCGCTTTGCCCGCAACCGTAAGATACTCTGTCAGGGAAGGGGGTCGGCAGCCAATTCGGTAGTGTGCTATTGCCTGGGCATCACATCAGTAAGCCCTGCAAAGTTTAAATTATTATTCGCCCGGTTTATGTCCGATGCCCGCGATGAACCGCCTGATATTGATGTGGATTTTGAACACGAACGACGCGAAGAGGTAATCCAGTACATTTACAATAAATATGGCAGAAACCGGGCTGCTATTGTAGCCACGGTAACCGAACTACACAAAAAAGGAGCTTTGCGCGATGTGGGAAAGGTAATGGGCCTGTCGGCAGAGACGATCGGACGTCTGTCAAAATCTCTTTGGGAGTTTACGGAGGATTGGTTACAGGGAAAGAAAGCCTCTTCAGAAGGCTTCCATTCGGGCGATCCGCATTTGCGAAGAGTATTGCAACTTACACAGCAATACATTGGCTTTCCGCGCCAGTTAGGACAACATACCGGAGGCTTTGTTATTACCCGGGGCGCCATTTCCGATTTATGCCCTATTCTGAATGCCCGCATGGAAAAACGCACCTGTATTGAGTGGGATAAAGACGATATTAAAGAACTTGGTTTTTTAAAAGTAGATGTATTGGCGCTGGGCATGCTCACCTGCATTCGTAAAGCTTTTGACCTGGCTCAGCAACATTATGGATTGGAGCTGACGCTGGCCAGTATTCCGCAGGATGACCCAAAGGTGTACGAAATGATCAGCCGGGCCGACACGGTGGGGGTGTTTCAGATTGAAAGCCGGGCTCAGATGAGCATGTTGCCCCGCCTCAGGCCCCGCTGCTTTTACGATTTGGTAATAGAAGTAGCCATTATAAGACCCGGGCCAATACAAGGCGACATGGTGCACCCCTATTTGCGAAGGAGAAATGGTGAAGAACCCGTGGAATTTCCCTCGGAAGAGTTAAAAAACATATTAGGCAGAACCTTGGGGGTTCCTTTGTTTCAGGAGCAGGCAATGGAAATTGCCATTGTAGCCGCCGGTTTTACCCCTGCTGAAGCCGATGGTTTGCGGCGAGCCATGGCTACTTTTAAGGCAAGGGGTAAAATAAGCGAGTTTGAAGTAAAAATGATCAGCGGCATGGTTAGTCGCGGATACGAAAAGGATTTTGCATGTCGTGTGTTTCGGCAGTTAGAAGGTTTTGGAAGTTATGGTTTCCCCGAAAGCCACGCCGCCAGTTTTGCCTTATTAGTATATGTATCTTCCTGGTTGAAGTGTTACTATCCCGATGTATTTGCCACCGCACTGCTCAACAGTTGGCCAATGGGGTTTTATCAGCCTGCGCAAATTGTAATGGATGCCCGCAAACATCAGGTAGAAGTAAGGCCGGTTGATGTCAACTGTTCCCAATGGGACAATAGCCTTGAAAAAACAAAGGGCCCTTATTTTGCCCTCAGGTTGGGATTTAGGCAGGTAAAGGGTTTGCAACAGGAAGAAATAAAACGATTGATACAAAAAAGAGAGCAACCCTATTCAAGTGTGCACCAACTAAGAGATGCAGGCATTTCCGAAGCTACGCTGCTACAACTTACCGAAGCCGATGCTTTTCGTTCTATTCACCTGGATCGGCGTCAGGCACTGTGGCAGGCATCCGCCTTAGCCGACAGGCTGGAAGGGTTGTTTACAGGCTGGATGGATGAAAGAAACCTGTCCGAAGACGCAACTGTTGCATTGCCCCAAATGAGCTTATCGGAACACGTGGTGCATGATTATGCTACCCTGTCCTTGTCGCTAAAAGCACATCCTGTAAGTTTTTTCAGAAAAATTTTGTTGAAGCGAAAGGTATTGTCCAACAGCGAACTGGGGCTTTGGCCCAATGGAACTGTTGTTCGTGTAGCGGGTTTGGTATTAGTACGCCAACGACCTGCCACAGCAAAGGGGGTCTGCTTTATAACTCTTGAAGATGAAACCGGAAACGCCAATCTCGTTGTATTTCAAAAGGTACTCGACGAGTACAAAAAGGTGATACTCCGCTCTCCGATGCTGATGGCAGAGGGGATATTGCAACGAGAAGGGGAGGTGATACACGTGATCGTAAAGAACTGCTACGACCTGAAAGGCCTGCTGAGCCGATTGAATACACCCGTCGGCCAAACTGATCCGGCTTGTTTCGGCCTTCATTGCGAAGAAAATAACAATCCGAAGTTACTCAACGCTGCTCAAAACAAACGAACCCAAGGCGAATTATTTCCTAAAAGCAGAGATTTTAAATGATGCATCTTAATCGCTGATCAGGCTTACCGTCCAGTTGCCTGTTCTGCGGTTCCACAGTATGGCATAGTCCTTGCCGTGTTCCAGTTTAAAGGTGCGGTATCCATTATAATATTTTAGCCTCAGCCAGCCATACTTATAAATTTCAAACTTAAACACAAAAGGCTGACCCGCTTGAATAACTGCTTGTTGATAGTTTTTTCCATCATCACTCAACATTACGGTTTCGTCTTTATTGCTTTGAATATAAAGTGCGATCCAGCTGGGGTCATTAGCAGGGTCGGTTTGTTGAGGTTGTGGGTTTACGGGAGGAAGCTGACCGGTTCCCGGTTGGTTCCCGGTGTTGGGAGCCGGTGTTGGTTTGGGCGTGGTGCCTGGATTGGTGGTGGTTCCTGTGGAGGAGGTGTTTCCTGTTGTGGCTCCCCCTGCTCTGTCCCAGCCCTGAGAAATGGCGCTTACCCTGTCTTTTTTACCCGGGTGGGTAGAGCTGGCCTTATCCGAAGCAATTGCTTGTATGGCCGCAATGGATTGCTCCTTAGTAGCCCCTAATTTGGCCATGATGTAGCCGCTAAATGCATCGGCTTCTAATTCTTTGGGTGGCGTGCTACCCGTAGAGCTAACCACGTGATTATAGTAGTGGTGCCCCATTTCATGAGCCATAATGCTGATACTGGCCCATTTGGTACGGGTGTAGGCATCCACATCTTCTAAAAAATTATTGTCATAAACAATCCATCGCATATTGTTAATAATGGTAGCATAGGCGTTTTGAATACCGTTTCGCTCCTGTAACCTAAAGTTTTCTTTCCAGTCAATCGTTTGCAACATTTGCTTTACAATGTCTTGCGCTTCATAAACCGATTGAAAACTTGTAGCCAGCCGTTTTGGAGGTACAATGTATCCACAACCGGTAACTTTTTTTTGCGCATGCACCACAATGGAGCCCGTTAAGAGAAATGCCGCAAGCAAAACGATTTTAAAAATGCCTAAAGAAGTTTTCATTTTTCAGATGGTATCTATTTTTTATAATTGTAACAAAACTATTAAAGTTTTATTAAAGTTCTCAAAAAAGAAGACTCAATAATATTCCGATACGTTGTATCTTCAAAAAAAATTATTGCATGCACAAGCTTATTACCCTTCCTTTTAGTCTGCTGTTTTGCCTGGCCTTTGCTCAAAATGCGCCGGGTGTATTATCGGTTGAGAAAATAATGAGCGATCCTAAATGGATGGGATCTTCGCCTGAAAATGTGTTCTGGGGGGCCGATGGCAAAACGGTTTATTTTACCTGGAACCCCGAAAAAGCCAAGGGGGATTCTTTATACAAAATTAAAATTTCTTCTCATCGGCCTGAGAAAGTATCTTCAAAAGAAAAAAATGAATACCTGCCCAAAGATCGTCTTGTGTTTAATCAGAAAAGAACCGAAACGGTATGGGTTAAAAATGGCGATGTCTATTATCAGAATAGGGAAGGGAAGGTGATTCGCATAACAGAAACACTGGAAAGCGAGTTGAACCCGGTATTTGGTTTCAACGATACAAAAATTGTGTATATGCGCAACCAAAACCTTTTTGCCTGGGACAAAACAACGGGTACTACCCAACAACTCACCAATTTTACTACCAATGCAGCACCCGCAAGGGGCGAAGCGAAACTACCCCAGCAGGAAGCCTGGCTTACCAACGATCAGCTTAGCTATATGGAAGTATTAAAAGAAAGAAAACAGAAAAGAGAAGCGATTGCAGAATATGTAAAGCTACAAGAACCAACAAAACCATTAAAGCCGATTTCTTTAGAAGGTAAAATGCTTACAGGGCTCAGCATGAGCAATGACGGACGATTTATAAGCTACACTTTGTTTGCTTCAAGTGGTGGTAAAAGAACCAGCGTGCCCGAATATGTAACAGAAAGCGGGTTTACCACCGAAATTTCCTCTCGCCCAAAAGTAGGTACGCCCCAGGGAGTTTCCACAGCCTATGTGTTCGATCGAAAATTAGATACGGTGTACCCGATACGCACCGATCTGCTACCGGGAATCAAAGATATTCCTGAGTACATTCGAGAGTATCCTTCAGCATTTGAAAAAGCAAAAAAAGACAGTGCCCTTCGTAACCTGAACATTACTTCCATCCTTTGGTCGCCATCCGGAAAGCATGCATTAGTAGAAATAAGAGCTACGGATAACAAAGATCGCTGGCTCTCGCTGCTGGATACTGCTACCCACAAACTGAAGCTGATAGACCGCCAGCACGACGAAGCCTGGATTGGCGGACCGGGTACGTTCCGTAGCCTGGGATGGATAGATGACGAAACCCTCTGGTTTCAAAGTGAGGCAACCGGGTATGCACACCTCTACAGCTATCACATCCCTTCTAAATACAAGAAAGAACTAACGAAAGGAAACTATGAAGTACAACAGGCCTCGTTATCAAACGATAAAAAATCGTTTTATATTATTACCAACGAGGTGCATCCTGGCGAGAAGCATTTTTACCGACTAACCATTGCCACCGGCAAACAAGAACGATTGACTTTTTTGCCAGGTGCTAATGAAGTAAGTATTTCGCCCGATGAAAAATATCTTGCCATACGTCATTCCTACATCAACCAACCCTGGGAACTGTATTTGCAGGAAAACAAACCCAATGCCAAACCCTTACAAATAACCCATAGTGGCCGCAGCGACGCGTTCAACCTCTATCACTGGCGTACGCCCGACCTAATAAGTTTTAAGGCAAGGGATGGTGCCGATGTATATGCACGCGTCTATAAACCAACTACTCCTGATCCAGCCAAACCCGCCGTACTATTTGTTCATGGTGCCGGTTATCTTCAAAATGCGCATAAATGGTGGAGTAGCTATTTCAGAGAATACATGTTTAATAACCTGTTAGCAGATAACGGGTATTATGTAATGGATATAGACTATCGGGGTAGTGCTGGATATGGCAAAGCCTGGCGTACCGGTATTTATCGCCACATGGGCGGAAAAGATTTGAGCGACCACGTAGATGCCGTGCAGTATATGGTGAAAAACTATGACGTAAATCCAGCCAACGTAGGGCTGTATGGAGGCTCTTACGGTGGGTTTATTACGCTAATGGGCTTGTTTACCGCTCCCGAAACCTTCAGGTCGGGGGCGGCTTTAAGACCCGTTACCGACTGGGCAAACTATAATCATGGCTATACCGCTAATATTTTGAACGAACCTTTTCGCGATAGCCTGGCCTACAGACGAAGCTCCCCCATTTATTTTGCAAACGGGCTGAAAGGAAATTTGCTCATTTGTCATGGCATGGTGGACGTAAATGTTCATTATCAGGATGTGGTTAAATTATCACAGCGTTTGATAGAATTGAGGAAAGATAACTGGGAATTAGCCTCGTACCCCATGGAAGATCATGGTTTTGTAGAACCCAGCAGTTGGACAGATGAGTATAAACGAATTTTTAAGTTGTTTGAGACGACTCTGAAAGCGAAAAAATAAAACCCCTCCCGAAACGTTGCCAGGAGGGGGTGTATATATTGTAAAAACTTTTTTTACTCCTTTGGAAACTACTCCGACGTACGGGCTGGAACGATTTTGGAATAAGTTTTACCACCGTCTTTGTCCACCTGTACAACTCTCACAAAGATAGTCCCCTTTGCTTGGGCGCCGGGTTGGTCTGATTTAGAACAGGAAATGCCCAAAACCAAAATAAAGCTGGCCAGCACTACCATCAATTGTCTGTGTTTACGGGAAACGCCGGCACCTATTGCTCAAAATGCCATCAATAACGCCGATAGTCCTATTAAAGTAGCTGCATTGATATCGGTTTCAAAAGTATAAAACAATGCAGCAGATGAATTTCCGTGTTCTGCTTTAGAAAGCACCACCTTATCGCCCAGTTTTTCAAAATTCACACCATCTTTCGAAGCTTCTATATAGAAATAAGCATTGTTTGTTTCAGAACTTGTTGACCAGCTTACGGTTAATTGGTTATTTTTGGGTAAGGCGCTGATGGAATTAACCCACATTGCAGCTATCCAGACGCAATCCTGCGTAAATAGGGAGTTTCAATTTTTTTGAGTTCCGGTTTGTGTACTACAGATTTTCTTTTTACAAAGGGTCGGCTTTTCATCAATAGG
>JBDHYK010000112.1:0-10164 GCA_039811305.1 Niabella sp. | reverse complement strand
GTTTCAGCACCAACATAGCGTTTACCAATTCGTGTAATAAGCCCACAGGAAAAGCACCCGAACCTATGGCAGGGTCACAAATTTTAATGTCGCTTAGTTTTTGGTCTATCAGGTCGGCATTAAGGCGAATGCTTTCGGGTAGTTGGTATTGGTAGGTTTTTGTTTCGCCTTTGGCGGCTACTCGCTCGTCATTTTCTAAGGCAAAATGCCCTTCTCGGATAAAGGTTTCTATATCATTTTTGGCTACACCAATAAGCTCCCCTCCTTGTAAGGAGGGGTGTCCGAAGGACGGGTGTCCGAAGGACGGGGTGGTTTTATTACCTCCTTGTAAGGAGGGGTGTCCGAAGGACGGGGTGGTTTGGTTCCATCCAAAATTATTTTTCACTTCCTCAAGTAAACCTTCGGGATTATCCCACACCCATTTATTTTCAAATCTTAAAACCTTAATTCCACAATGTTGCAGAAATAAATCTCTTTCATAATCATACTCAGCTTGAGTAGCTTCAAAATGACCTTGTCCGTCCAGTTCAATAGCAAGTTTTTCAGACGGGCAATAAAAGTCTAAGATGTAATTGGCTACACTATGCTGTCTTCTAAATTTTCTACCTTCTAATTGTTTCCCTTGGAGCATTGTCCAAAGTTTAGCTTCGGCAGGTGTAAGGTTGTTTCTGAGCGTTTTTCTGAAAGTTTTTAGGTGCGGGAGGTTGTTTAATTTTTTTACCACCTCCCCCTTCGGGTACTCCTCCTTTGAAGGAGGAGAGTTTTTTACCACCTCCCCCTTCGGGTACTCCTCCTTCAAAGGAGGAGAGTTTTGGGGTGAATTAAGGGCATTATCCAAATAATGTATCAAACTTTCCTGACACATATAATGCACAATTTCACGGGGCGTATAAAAAGCACCTTTACTTTTCCGCTCGGTAATGTCGAGCATATTTTCAAATACTTTTCCCAACATTTCGGGGTCAACGGCTACTTCTTTGTCTAAGGGTTCATCTTCTTTAATGGTAAAGTTGTATCGGTCAAACACGTCTAAAATACCTGTGCCCACATCACCCGCTTTGTTTTTTTCTTCGTTGCGGAACAAGTTTTCAGGAATGGTAATGTTGGCTTCCTGCCATTTGTAATCGGCTTCAAACAAACCACCGTTCAAAAACGGAATACGGCAATCAAAACGCTTGTAGTATGAGTTTTCGTTATCTCTTTCTTTTGCCAATGCTTCGTAAAACAGGTATTGTAGTTTGTCTTTAAAGAAGTTGATTTTTTGGGTTCCTGCCTGATCGGCAGACAGGTGTGCCAGCTCAAAAAGTTCTTGTACAAATCGCTTTTTTCCCGTTCCCCAACGTTCGTTTTGCGCTACACCCAACCAACCTTTTTTCTGTAAGAAGTACAGGAATACAATTTGTCCGAGGAGTTTTTTCGTAAATCGGGCATTGTCTATACCAGCTTCCTTAATGGCTGCTTTTACTTTGCTGTCGTTTTCAAAATGCTCATACAGTTTGATGTACAGGTCTTTGTATTGGTTGAAGAATTCGTCCGTTACTTTTTCAATGCTGAATGCAGCTTCTAATTCTTCAATCGTAGGATTGTTACTGATGTTTTGCAATAAAGGCAGTAGCTGATTTTTGGCAGTATGGGCTTTTTCGTATTTGCCCACCAAAAACGAATAGCGTTTGGCAGGGGTAAATTCTTTCTTGGTTTTTACCTTGCCTTTTTCTTCGTCCAGTTCAGAACGGTATTCTAATTTGATGAATGAGAATCGCCAATCTGCTCCGTCATCTTCTTTGCTATAAAATGCCACCAAAGCATAGTCTTTTTCAAACCTGCTCAAGTGCTTAATAACAAAATTTCGGAGTGCGGTTCTTGCTCTTTCTAATTTGGTCACACTTTTTACTTCTACAATCAATACGTCCAACGCTTCGCCATCAGGGTCTATATATTTACCAACGCGTTTGTAGGTGTTGATATGTTCTTTGTAGTCGTCCCAAATCAAATTGCCGCTATAATGATTGTGCTTGTCATCAAAATCATTCAACAGGTTTTTAGCAAAAAGGGTAAACTGCTTTTCGCTGAAAGCATTGTTAAACGTTTGTTCTATGAGTTCTTGTGCTGTTTTCTTATCCACCTCTTCTTAGTTAAAAATTATGAGTTATGGGTTATGAGTTATTAGTTTTTGTTCTTGGTGGTGATGATGGCTGAGCGAATCATCTTGAGCAAAGCTTTGGTATCCGCTTTTATATTTTTAAATTCTTCGGGTATTAGGAATTCAGTTTCTTCTAATAGTTCCAAACAATAAATACATTCACCACATTCTTTCTGCGCAATACCAAGTTTATGAATGAAGTCGGCTTTACTTTCCGCATTTTGAGCTTCCCGAACCAACGCACCAACAGCCGTGCCCGACCGTAAAAGTTGTTTGCTCAACACAAACTCCCTTTTATCAGCAATAAGATACTTGTACAGGTTCACAATTCGCACTGCAAACCCAAAACTCTGATTTAATATGGCTCCTTTTCTCTCATTCATAACTCATCACTTATAACTCATCACTTATAACTCATCACTTATAACTCATCACTTATCACTCATAACTCATCACTTAATCAGGTATCCCGATAATATAACTTCACGTTTTTGAAATTTCTTTGCATCCTTCGTTCCTTCAATGGCTACATATCGGATATGCTTTTCCAGGATGTGCAATATTTGAAGCGGGTCGGTGGTTTTCTCCAATTCCGTTTTTATTAACTGTGCTGTTTTTTTGGCAATCGTTCCCTGTGCCAACATTTCACGCACACCATTCAAAAATTCGTCATTGGAATCAGTAAACCCTTTGAAGTTTTTGAAAGATTTGTCTTTCAATCGGGTTTCAATATATTTAGCGTTTGAACGTCCGCCACTGCCTTTGGTGGGTTCATCACCTACGGTAGTGTCTAATTCAAAACGTGTTTTGTTGGTTTGTAATAAATGAAAGTAATCGTTGGGAATATTTGCTCGTTGCGTATCGGGCTTACACTCCAATTCTTTCACTGCATCAAAGAAAGTAATCTCACCCGATTTGCCGCTATGGTTGATGTAAAACTTCTTGAGTTTGCCAATTCGGAAAAAGGTGACCAAGGCATCATCTTCTAAATTTTCTTTTTTGAAACCTGAACGGGCTTTCTTAGGCAGGTTTTTGATTTTCTCAAACAAGTTGGGGTTGTCATCACGTAGCTTTCGCATCAGTTCCAGATACTTCAATTCCGAATCGCCTTCACCATCCTCACCAGTATAAGCGGTTTTGCTGTTCAACGTATTGAACAGTTCCTGACTTCCAAATTCTTCACCATCACTCAGGTATTTGGCATCTTCACCCAAAATATCGTGAAACATCTGGATTTTATTGGTGATGTTCATTTCCAGTCCAAGATGTTCATCAGAATGAGAAGTAGGGAAGAAGTTGAAAATATGCACATTCGGGAAGTTGCTACCCAAACGGTTTACACGACCTGCTCTTTGTAATACTCGTGTAGGGTTCCAAGGCAAATCGTAATTGATAAGCACATTGGAACGGTGCAGGTTGATGCCTTCTGCCAACACATCAGTGGCAATCAAAATTTTCAAATCGTCTTTTTGCTCTTTTGAGTTTGGGTCAAAGTTGGCGGTAATCATCTCTCTTGAAACGATGTGATTTGAAACCAATTTTTTGTCGGTGTGTCGGCCGCCCGTGCTGGAATAGAACATTACTTTGCCATTGAATTCATCTTGCAGAGTTTCGTAAATGTAATCTCCCGTTTCTTTCGATTCGGTGAAGATGAGCAGTTTGTTGCTTTTCAGAGCTGCTTTAGTTTTTAGCTCTTTTATGAAAGTTTCCAGTTTGGGGTCGGAGTTTATCGTTTGCCACAGTTTTTTTACTTCCTTTAAAATGGAAAGGTCAAACTCTAATTTGTCAACAAACTCTTTTCTGAAATCTTTTGAATCGTATTTGTGTGCTTTTTCTTCTTCCACAAATTCTTCAAGGCGTTCAATGTTGTCGCTTTCAATCAAGTCATACACATCTACTTTTTTGCTGATGTACACCGTGCCGTTTTTGTACATAGCAATGAATTTCTCGTAAGAAGTAATGAAGCGGTCAACACTTTGGCGAAAAGCGAAAAAACTGCTTTCCAATCTTTTAACCAAAATGCCTTTCATAAACCCACCAACGTTGAGTTGTTGCTGCATTTCAAATTCGGTCAAAGCTTTATTTCCGATGTAGTAAAGCAATGGTGTATATCGGGCATAGGTAAACTCTTGCAGTTTTTTGATGGTGTTGTTGAAAATGGTTTCTAACTCACCTTCATATTGATACACGATTTTTTGCGGATTGTCCAAATTAGGGAAAGTCAATCCCTGCACCTGCATATCTTTTTTGAAATAGGTCATTACATCTGTTCGGGTTCTGCGAACCATCACATAACGCAGGATACTATTTCTAATGTCGTCTGAAACTTCTTTAATGAGTTTTTTGTACTCAGGGTCAGTCTTTTTAGCTTTGGCTAAGCGTGTTCTGAAATTTGAAAAGTATTTTTCCAAATTAGAAATACCGGGAATGGTTGAATTCTTTGCTGCTTGAAACAATTTTAATTGAGCAAAAATGTCGTCAACTGTATTGTTCAAAGGTGTTGCAGTAACTAAAATCACTTTCTTACCACGGCAGATGTCCAATAAGTTGGCGTAAGATTGAGTGTTGTCGTTTCTGAAACGGTGCGCTTCGTCCACCACAATGTAATCGTAACGTTCCAAACCTTTTTTGATAATGTGTTCCAACTTCCCCAAAGATTCCACTTCAAAACTTCTGATACCAAAATCAAAAAGCGAATCTTTCCAGTAGTCTTTCAACACCGGTGGGCAAATCACCAGGGTTCTGCCTTGCAGTTGTTGCAACAATAAGGCGGTGATAAAGGTTTTGCCCAAACCCACCACGTCTGCCAAGAAAACACCGTTGTAGGTTTCTAAAATCTTCTTTGCCTGAATAGCCGCCTGATGTTGGTATTTCAATTTCATAAACCCATCTGGAAGGAATGGTTCGAATTCATCAGCCAAGTTAATATCTTCTTCCAGATATTCGTAAATCAGTTTTAAATAAAGTTCGTAAGGTAATATTTGGTCGTTGAGCCAAGTTTTGTTTTGAATAGTGTCAACAAAGTCTTCTGAAATGTCAACCGATTCTTTCCAAAGTGCATTGAATTGTTCTTCGGCAAAAAGAACATCTCTTTTGCTTCGTAGCTCTACATTAAACTCACGATTTGCCACAAAGCCCGATTCAGAAAAGTTACTCGAACCTGTAATCACAAACCCATAGTCTCGGTCTTCGGGTTTGAATTTCCCAATGTAAACCTTTGCGTGAATGTTTTTGGATGGGTATGCCCGTATTTCTAATTTCTTACCGTTGCCGTTGTTGGCCTTGTCCGTTGCAGGGTCTTGGCAGTCGGCTTTCAAAAACTCAATAAACTTGCGTATCCCAATCTCCAATCTATTGTCGTTTTCGCTACTATTTTCAATTTCTTCTTTTAGGTTTTGTTGGTAGCGTTTCTTGGTTCTTTGATGCGATTCAAAGTCTATTGTGCCATTCTGATGATGGTACTGCATCAGATCATACGAGTCTCTGTCCACACTAAGCCCAACAAGAATTCTGATTTTTTCAACGGGTTCCAGTGCCTCATGAAGCTGGTGAAAACCGCTTGCTCTGAAATACCCAACCAACACGTCAAAAAGTTGTGTGTCTTTTAGCGTTGATTTAAACCTGCTTAATAAAGTATGTCCTTCTTCATTTGTGAAGAAAGTCAGGTCGGTTTGGTCTATTTTGTTGCCTACGCTCATATTTTCTTGCGGCTATTAATGATGTTCAGCGTTTCCTCTAAGCCGCTTTTCAAAAATTTCAAATCTCCAATACCTGATAGTATGAACGCTTTAATGAAATCAATTTCCATTTCTTTCTGGTGTACTTCCAACGTCTTAGCCAGTGTCGGCAGCATTTCTTTTGTCGCCACACGTTCATTTCTTTCAATCTTGCTTAGAATGGAAGTGTCTATGTCGAGTTCGGCGGCAACTTTCCTTAAGGGAAGCCCCAGTTGTTCTCGTCTGTTTCGTAAATATTCTCCAAAAGAATTCATCTTGTCGCTATTGTTTGGACTAATTCTTCAAAAATACAATTTATTTTTGTTTCTGTGGCCCATGCGATGGCGAAAGGGTGCAATCCAAATTGTCGCACAAAACGAATATCGTATTTAGGGTCATTCCGAACAAAGTGAGGAATCTGCCTCAAAATTCAGGAGATGCCTCCTTGCAGTCGGCATGACGCTCGCGACAATTTGGAATGCACCCATGGCGAAATTCAATCTTTTTTAGTTTTGTGAAGTGTCCGCTTTGCGTGGCAGGCAAAACCAAATATGTCTGAATCGGTGTTGGCTGTCTTTTTGCACAAACCGGTAACTGATGAGATAAAATCCCACTTCAAGGTGTTTTTTGCCGTTCTTAAAAAGACGAAGCTACTTTACAATGATAAAGGGTCTGGTGCCAAAATAGGGTTTGGGAAATTCTATGTTTTTACCAAGAACCTGTTTCCCGTTAAACCAAACCTCGGTTGTAAAAAAATAGCCTCGACCGCGTTCCAGATTGGAAACAATTGTGTCCCGATCGCCATTGCCCCAGTCAATATAGGCGGTGGTTGGGCTGGGTTCACCGGTTTCTATATTAGGAAATACGGATATAAAAGGTTCGGGGTAGTCTTTGCCATAGTGAAACGTAACTCCCCAGGGGGATCCCAGTTCTGCCTATAGAACAGTATTTCCTTTCCTGCCACCACATCCTATTTTCTTATATTTTCTGCTACATAGTGGCCAGGGGTTTTGGGGTCCAGCAGGTTTTCGCCATTTTTATTATATACCTTGATATCCAGGTTAACAGCGACCGTCATCCCGGTTGGCGCAGTTCCTGCATTGGGAGGGTCTGTAGCAAGGGTATCTGCTTTGCTTTGCGTAATTTGTTCTGTTTGATCAGCTTGCACAGGTTGGCCTTTATTGCACCCTACTAAAATACAGGAAGCAAAGAGCGCGAGGAATAGAATATTGATTTTCATGATTAAAGATTTTTATTCTGCTAAATGCGAAAATTAAAAGTTCCCAAACGCCTCAAAACAAAACGTATTCGATTTTGGCCGTCCATCTTGATTCATTTAAATAAATAAAACAACTCACCATGCAAAGCGATGTTAATATTGATAAATTTCAAAAGAATAATTTTCAGGGTTTTGGCATTTACATTAGTTGGCATAAGGGCCTAAAAAACAGCAAGTTATATGTTAAGGGCCAACATATAACCTGCTAAATAACTTGCAATTAATTTTTTATTACCACCGGGTTCTCAATCCTCCTTTAAAAACCACTGTAACTACCCTAAAACGTTTTAAATAGAAGTACACATTGGTTTTACCAGTTTTCCTTTCGTTAAGCACTGCTAACTGCCAAATAGTAAAATCAGCAATTGTGCGCCCACAATCCTAAGTATCATGGTTAAAGGATATACGGTAGCATAGGTATTGGAAGGAATGTCGTTACCGGCGGTTTTAAGGGCAAAGGCCAGTGCCGGCGGGTCGGTAGAAGCCCCTGCCAGTAAGCCACAGGTTTCAAAATAGGTCTTTTTAAAGTATTTCTGGGCAATCACCCCTACAATCAACAGGGGAACCATTGTAATTACTGCGCCCATGCCCATCCATATCCAGCCCTCTCCGGTGGCAAATGCATCTGCCAAACCATGGCCACTTGCTAAGCCCACGCTGGCCAGGAACAGGGTAATCCCCAACTCTCGCAACATCAGGTTGGCACTGTGGGTGGTATAGTTGTTGAGGTACAACTGGCCGCCAAAACGGCTCAATAATAAGGCAACAATCAAGGGGCCACCCGCCAATCCAATTTTAATGGGGATGGGAATATTGGGGAAATTGAAGGGGATGCTGCCCAGCAACACGCCCAATACGATTCCCAAAAAGATGGGAGCCAGTTCGGGAACGTCTAATTTTTTTACAGAATTACCTAAAACAAGGGTAGCTTTACTAACGCCGTCTTCGGTGCCTACAACTTTCACGCGGTCGCCTAATTGGAAGAATAGGTCGCCGTGAGGTAGAATTTCTATTCCAGCCCGGCTAAGTCTTGTTAATGTAAACCCTTCTTCATGCAGTCCGGCAATATCGCCTAAGCGCTTGTGGGTTACCTCGGGTCGGGTTACTACCACCGTTCTATCAATCAGTATGCTTTGAGGCCGTTCTTTTAAGTTCAGGTCGCTGGGTTTGCCAATCAATACATGCAATTTCTTGCGAATATGACGAGGGGCCACAATCAGCAATACATTTCCTTTTTCTAACATGCTATCTGGTGCAGGAGTAATGATGGTGCCATCGTTTTGCATCAGACGCGAGATGATTATTTTTTCGTTCAGTAGTTCAAACAGGGTTTTTAGGGGCTGTCCGTGCAGGCCTTCATTGTCTAAACTTAAGTGGAACGACACCACTTTATTGGCGCTCAGGGCATTTAACCTTCTGTGTAGTTCCTGCTCGCGCTTAATATCAATACCAAATACTTTTTTAAGAATTAGAAAGGTGATAATAATACCGAACACGCCAAATGGATAGGCCAACGCGTAGGCTAAGGTCATTTTAGACCCGTCCATACCTTCTATCTTTAAATCGTTAATAGCGGCCTGCGCAGCACCCAATCCAGGGGTATTGGTAACGGCGCCACTCATTACACCCACCATCACGTTAAACTGGGTAGTAGTGGTGTAAATAAATATAATTGTAATTAAAATACCCAAAGAAACGACTCCTGCCGCCAGCATATTGGTGCCGAGTGCATTTCTTTTTAATGAAGAAAAGAAGCCCGGACCAACCTGTAAACCAATGGAATACACAAAGAGGATCAACCCGAAATCTCTAAGAAAATGGACGGTTTCTATGCTTACGTTGAGGCCAAAATAGGCTGCAGCAAGACCAATGAAAAGCACCCAGGTAACCCCTAGAGACGTACCAAAGATTTTTACTTTTCCTAAAGCAACACCGATGGCAATCAGCAACCCGTAAATGATTACAGTTTGGGCTACACCGTGTTGAGTTAGCAGTTCAATTATCCAGTTCATATAAATATTTTAATAGTTTTGTTTCCGATTCACCAATCAGATTGTCATTAAAAAATGACAAGATTTCAAAAAACCACTACCAGGATTTTGAAATGCAAAGGTACCTTAATTATTGGTGAACCCAGGCCTTTATTATATGATTCTTATCACCTGAAAGTATTAGATATCCTGTTTTTTCCTGCCCCGTAAGCTACGATGGGTCCTCAGGGCAAAATTTTTTCCATCCCTCGGGGATCTGGGGACTTTTCTTTACGATCCTATGCTTTATTTGGCTACCTCCTAAAAAAACAGTTAAAACCGTTGGGGTTATAAACCAGCCAATGTTTCCTTCAACAGTTTTATTTTTTCTTCTGCATCGGCTTTTTTCTTTTGTTCAATGGCTACTACTTCGGGTTTGGCGTGGGTTACAAATTTTTCGTTGCTCAGCTTTTTTACTACTGATTGCAAAAATTCCTCAAAGTACTTCAGGTCTTTTCCGATTTGCTCTTTTTGCACAGAACTGTCCAAAACCGTATTGGGCTGAAGGTATAGTTTATCGGTTGCAATAAGAATAGAGATTGATTTTTCCACAGGTCTGCTGGTAAATTCTATGGATTCAATATTCACTTGTTTTTGCAGAATGGGAGTAATTGCATGATAGCTTGTGGAATTGGTAGTTTGAACAAATAGCTTTGCCGGATCTTTGGGTTTTATATTGTTTTTCACCCGGGCATCCCGGATGGCCGTGATGGCCTGTTTCAACAGTTCGCCCTCGGTTAAAACCACTTTATCATAATCGGCAATTGGGGAGAATTGTTTCACACACAGGTTGCCTTGGCTGCCACCGAGCAGGTGGTATATTTCTTCTGTAATAAAGGGAATATAGGGGTGTAGCAGTTGCAAGAGTTCTTCAAAAAAGAATACGGTTTTTTCATACACGTTTTTTTCAATTTTTTGCTCAAAACCCGGTTTCACCCATTCTAAATACCAACTGCAGAAATCGTCCCAAACTAAGGAATAAATGGTTTTTAAGGCTTC
>JBDHYK010000111.1:0-10170 GCA_039811305.1 Niabella sp. | reverse complement strand
CCTATCTCACATGAGCTACCACTTTAGCGCCTGCTTTTTTTGCAGATTGCATCACACGAAAAACCTCGCCATAATAGGCAATGGTATCCGCATTAATAACCACCGATGGTGTATCCACATGGATTCGCTTCGCTTCTACTTCTTTGGCGATCAGACTGTCTAAAAGCAAAGGGTTGATTTGTTGCGTACCTAGATAAAAATGTTGTTCTTTATCAATGGATACAATAATATTTTGCTTAGCCTTTGTGTCTGTAGCACCTCTGGGATTGTTCACCTTCACCACATTTGGATTGGCCATGGTAGTAGTAATTAAAAAAAACATCAACAATATGAAAAGAATATCATTTAGTGCATCGGTAAAAACCTCCGATTGGCCTCTTCGTTTTTTTCTGAACTTCATGGCAGATTTTACTTTTGAACCGGTTCGTACAATACGTCTAAGAAGTCGGTAGCAGCAGCTTCCATCTTATTTGCTGTTTTATCAATTTTAGTACTCAGGTAGCTGTAACCCAAATAGGCAATCAATCCAATTACCAACCCGGTAATGGATGTAATTAGCTTGGTATAAATACCCTGAGAAATTACACCAATTTCCACCTCGTTGGCTGCGTGAATGCTGGAAAACAACTGCATCAGACCCAATAAAGTACCTACAAACCCAAAAATGGGGGCCGCCTTGGCAATTACTGAAAGAATATCGAGATTTTTTTCTAATTTATACATTTCCAACTGGCCCACATTATCCATGCTCTTTTCTATTGCATCAATGGGTTTTCCAATACGTTGAATCCCTTTGTCCACAATTCTTGCTACCGGACTTGTATTGTTTTTCGCAAAAGCTCTGGCAGCTTTTACGTTGCCACTTACAATATTATCCCTCACAATATTCATAAAGTTTTGATCAATATTGGACGCGTGGTGCACAGCAATAAATCGTTCAATAAAAATATACAAAGCCAGCAAAAACATCAGTCCCAATGGGATCATTGGCCAACCCCCCATAAGTAACAGATCAAAAAAACTAATGGTAATGCTTCCGGGCGACGCAGTAGAAGTACTACCTACCTGCGAGAGTGTATCTGCGACAGGCGCCTGTAAAAAGAAAAATTTCATACAATTTGTTTAAACCTGCTAAAGGTAACCAAGAGCTACTTAAAAAAAACTTAATTCTTGCAACCCTGCTTACGAAACGAGCAGGTGTTTTGCAAAAAAAACACGAACTGAATCGTTTCCCTTAAAGCATTACTTAGCAAACG
Organism: Niabella sp.; assembly: GCA_039811305.1. GTDB lineage: Bacteria > Bacteroidota > Bacteroidia > Chitinophagales > Chitinophagaceae > Niabella. Next base: position 8,914 of record JBDHYK010000111.1, on the reverse strand, counting down.
TGGAGTTGAGGACAATTGTAATTTCATCACCCGTTTTAATGGTTCCCATTAAAGCAGTAGGCGGTTTCACGTCAAAATCAGTCATTTTCATCTTAGTAACAGCAGTAAATGTTATTTTATTACCTGCAACTACTGCTTTTGCGGGAAAAGACACCTGGTTTGTTTTACCCCTAACCAAGAGATTTCCGGTTGCCTGAAAGGTGGAAATTGCACCCGATGTTTTTACTTTGGAAATACTACCCAATGTAAATACAATTTCAGGGTATTTGTCGGCACTAAGTGCTTTATAGGTATTTTTGTCCATGCCTTCGTTAAAGTAACTACCATCTTCCTTGACGCTTTTTATAGAGTTCACCGCCATTGTTACCGTTAGTGATTTTATACTCAATGATTTACCGGTTGTAATTACCGCATTACCCGATGCGTTTTCTACAATACACTGCCAGTCGTGTAAATTAGAACTACCTTTTATCAAATTTTTTCCCGAAACAATCGTATAATTAGATTGTGCATGGAGCACGAAAGCACTCAACCCAAACGCAAAAAATAGTAATAAAAACCTTTTCATAGTCATTTTTTTTATGAAGAATGAATTTAGATAAATCTGCTGCAAAATACTGTAATTCTCGCATCAACAAACATATAGACGGGTTTTGCAGTGAAAAGGTTAAGAAAAATTTGTTTTTTTTCCCAAGATATTGAAAATCCTATTACTATTAAAAAAACCGCCCTTTTTTAAGAAGGCGGTTCTTTTAAAATCAAAATATAACCCAGGTTATTGTTTCTTAGCCCACCAAAGCGGTGTGAGAACTTTGTCAGCATCGGTTCCACCGAGTTGAGAAAGTGCCTGATCGTACCCTTTTTTATTACTAGAAGGCACGCTTGAAGGATATTTCAACCGTTGTGGGAAAAATTTAATACTGCTTGTCATGTAATTTCCATCGTTTAAATCAGGCATATTGGTAAGAGGTTTTTCTACTGCCGGATTTTCAAAGAATGGCAAGCCCAATCTTCTCTGGTCGCTCCATGTTTCCAAGGGCACCCAGGGATTTTGAGCTATGAATTTTTGGGTAATAATTTTTGTCAACTGGTCGTTCCTAACCGAACCATTTTTATACAAATTATTAACGGGATATTTTATTGCAACAACTCCCGGGGTACCGGTGTAGCCATCTACATAATTCATATTATAGGTAGCAGGGGGTTCTGTTACATGATCCCATTTAACCGATGTTCCAATACGGTTATAGCCTGTGGAAGCTTTATATGCAGCAGCAAATTGTGTAACTCCAACGTTTTCAAAGCTTCTGTCAATACCGGTTTCGTAGGCTGTTTTTCCATTTACGGGGGTTGTCCAGCCTCTTACGGCTCCTTCAGCCAGCAGGAAATAGGTTTCCCATGCACCAAAGAACAAACGTTTTGCTGTAGAGTTCCGGAATTGATTGGCCAGGCGAGGCGTACATCCATTAAAGGTAGCAACGCCATTCAAGGATCCTTTATCTCCCCAACTTCCATTTACAGGGGCATTCCATGTAAAAGCAGCATCTAAGGATTTTACCACGGCTCCACCGGCATCTGTTAAGTCGCGTTTTGTGGTTTTGGCGGTATTGTCCCAAGAGGGGTAGGTATTAAATGAGGGATTGCTAAAGTCTCCAGGGATGATAAAGGTTTTATATGCCCTGGGGTCAATTACATTGGGTAACCCATCTAACCAGTAACCGGCAACCGGATCATTGGTTTTTGTAGGCCAATGGTTTAAGAATCGTAAACCAATATAGTCTATTGGTTTAGCGTTTGCTGCGATAGAAGCATCTACCTGGTCAGAAGTTTTTATATCACCCAATCCAGTGTAGATATTATTCAGTGTTTGAGACAATTGAAAATAGTTCCATTCGCGAGACATTACTCCTGTCAGGTCGTCCCAACCGGGTTGTTCCTGAACTTGAAATGCTTCGCTATTGGCGGTTAATAAGGGCTGTGAGGCGGCTGCTTCAAATTCCTGTTTGGCCTTTCCTGCGTCAACTTCAGAAAGTCGCATTGCTAATCTGAGGCGCATAGAATTGGCATATTTCTGCCATTTTGAATAGTCAAACCCGTAAGCGGGGTCAAATTCAGCACTGGGTTTGTCGGCAACGGCTAAATCCATCTTCGTAGATGCATCTTTTAGCTCATCCAGCATGTAATAATAAACAGTTTTAACGTCCGAAAAATCGGGATTTACCCCTTGAAATCCATTGAGCGGTATAGGGCCAAAATTGTCGGTTAGTTCACTCAACAAATAAACTCGGTAGATTCTTGCTATTTGCAATAGGTTTTTTGTGTAGGCTTTTACATTGCCACTGGCTATTTGCTTTTCTGCTACCTCCACCGCCGAATAGATACGGTTTAACGACCGTCCGATATAGCCAGAGCCATACCAATCGCTGGACCAGCCATCGTCATACCCTCCGGTTGAGATACCACCACCCCTTTGTTGCCTTCCAGCAGTTTTCCAATAGAGTACAAATATTCTTTCGGCAATATGCGGATTCATCTGATCGGCAATAATTGCACCGTTAATGAAGTATTCTACCTGAACCTGCTGTTCATTGGCCAGATAGGGATCCACATTAATTTCATCAAATTTTTTACACCCTGTTACTACTACTGTGAGTGCAACAACAGGAAGTAATATTCTTAATATTCTTTTCATGTGTATATTTTTTACTATTTATTAATGGTCACATGGAATTTCCTAAAAAATTGGTTATTTTTTGTACTCACACAATTTTTAGGAACTTTCATAATCATTCAATTTTTCTCTTCTCAAAATTAGAAACCCAGGCTTAGTGAAAACTGGAAGGTACGCATGGTTGGGTAAGAACCACTTTCGAAACCCACTGCGTTTGTTCCGGTTGCATATACCGATTCTGGATCTATCCCACGCATATGGCTCTTCAGCATCCAAACATTATTACAAGATGCTGAGATTCTTGCTTTTTGAAATACGTGACCAAAAACAGATTTTGGCAGGGTATAACCCAACAGAATATTTCTCAATCGAATATTGGTTGCATCATACATGTTCGCTTCGCCAATCCCCACATTCCCGGTGGTTGCAATCTTGTTCCAGTAATCCTGTTGAGATATTTCTATGGTATTGGCTTTAAAACCGCCACTACCATCTTCTACAACGCCGGCTACTACCATTTTGGGGCGTTCGCCATTTGGTGCGGTAATTGCTGCGGTACCGTTTGCCTGCATAGCTGCTTGTGTGGCTGAGAAAATTTGTCCGCCAAAGCGGCCATCAAACTGAAATGAGAAATCGAAATTTTTATATGCAAAATTATTTGTCCATCCCAGTAATGCCTTAGCTTGTTGATTGCCCAAGAGAACCGATTCTCCGGTTGCTTGTGGTAAACCATTTCCATCTAAAAGCAACTGTCCGTTGAACTGGCTTTTTGGGTCGTTCACTCTTTTATATTTGGTACCATAAATAACCCCAAAAAGCTCTCCATTGGCTGCACGGATGAAAAGGTTGTCGAACGAGCCCAGGCTATAGGATAGTACTCCCTGACTTTCGGCAATATCTACCACCAAGTTTTCGTTCTTCGAGTAGTTCAATCTTGTATTCCAGCTTAGGCCATTGGTATTCTGCAGAATTCTGGCATCAACCATCAATTCCAAACCTTTGTTTTGAATATTACCCGCATTGATGATTTTTCTGGAATATCCACTCATGGGATCCAGCGGCATTTCAATTAACTGATTGGTAGCGTTTGATTTATACCATGTAAAATCCACCCCAATTTTGTTATTCCAAAACCTCATTTCGGCGCCCACCTCTGTGCTTTTCAGCAACTCATTTACTACATTAGGATCTTTTAATAAATCTTCTTTATTAGCCACAGTGTGATTCAGCGGATCTTTGCCAATGTTATATCCATTGTACAGTCTGTAAGGTCCCATATCGTTACCCACAGAAGCGTAAGAAGCTCTTAGCTTTGCATAGCTCAGCCAGGCTGGATAACTGGAGCCCATCGAATTCATCATTTCTGTTAAAACATAAGAAAGGCTCACAGAAGGATAAGAATAAGAACGGTTGGCAGCAAGCAAAGTGGACGACCAGTCATTTCGGTTTGTATAAGTTAAATACAACCACTGATCGTAGTTTAATTCAATAGAACCAAATAAGGAATTAATCTTTTTATGTGCATACCCTGCAGAGATTGAAGGACTTCCTTTGGCGTTGGTAGGCGAAAACAAATTAGGCACTTCCAGGTCGCCCGTGCTTACGGATAAGGAAGACCATTCATTGTCCATCAGATTACCTCCTAACATGAGGGCACCACCCAATTTGCCAAAAATATTATCTTTTTTGGCGTTTAACATAGCACTGAAGTTGGTCTCTTTGAAGGATTGCTTTCCGGTAGAATAGGAATTAGCAAGAGGCCCGCCTGCATATACTTTACCTTCGGTGTTCATACCGTAAATATCGGCACCCCCACGTACTTCTGCATTGAGCCAATCGGTAAATTCATATTTTAAGGATCCGTTTAGCAAGAAACGATTCCGTGTATCGTTGTTTAGGTTGTTACGATAAAACCAGTATGGGTTGGGCGTCCAGGCCAATGCTCCAGGGTACCACAACATTTTCCCAAATTCGTTGGTGCCGGCTTCAAAATCTGTGAGATTCATGGATCGGGGCAACATTAATATGGCATAGATACTGCTTCGGTCTTTACCAGTGATGGGGCGGTTGAAACCGCCTGTACTATTATACGCGAGTTTTACATCACTTGTCCATTTATCTCCCTTGCCAAACTTGCTTACCACCCTTGATGACAGGTTGGTTCGAGTTAGTTTATTACCAGGGAAAATACTACGATCATCCACGTAGCTGATGGAAGAATACACAGCCGTACTGCCGTACTGCTGCTGCATGGAGAGACTGTAATTCTTACTGGAGCCTTTTCTCAGAAAAGTAGAAAGGTTGTCATAAGCCTGTAAAGTGGATTGCGAACCATCCCATTTCGTTACGGACTGGCCTTCGATTTTTGGGCCCCAGCTTGTATTCAAATCGGCTTAAAAAATACCTTCTGAACCTTGAGCGAAAGAATTTTGAATGTCGGGTACCATAAACATACTCTCTGTGCTAAACGAAGAGTATAAAGACAGCCCAAGACCCGGCTGCTTTCTTCCAGATTTCGTAGTAATCATAATTACACCATTACCACCCCTGGCACCATACAATGCTGCGGCAGATTGCCCTTTCAATACGCTTATACTGGCAATATCGTCTGGATTAATATCCGTTAAACCATTACCATAATCGAGGCCGCTGTTAAAAAAGTCATTGTTGTCGGATCCTGTGAAGTTTTCCATCGGAATACCGTCCACCACAATCAGGGGTTGGTTATCACCCTGCAAAGAGTTATAACCCCGTAACACTAATTTTGATGAGCCACCGGCTCCGTTACTACTTTTTACCACTTGCAAACCAGATACCTTACCCGTTAGTGCATTGGCAGTGTTGGTTTCGTGCGCATCTACAATGGCACTTCCCGATACTTCCTGCACCGTGTAACCTAAAGAGGCTTTTGCACGCTTAATGCCTAGCGCCGTAACAACCACTTCCTGTAATTGGGTTTCGGCTTTTTGCATAATGATATTCAATTCAGTTTGGGTGCCTACATTTATCTGCTGCTCTTTGTAGCCCACAGCCGTAAATACCAATACCGAATTGTTATTTACCGAAGCTTTAAAACCTCCGGATTCATCAGTGACACCGCCAACCGTTGTACCTTTTATTACATAAGACACCCCGGATAAACCAGTGCCCTGGTCGTTCATTACTGTTCCGGTTATTGTACGTTGTTGCGCATAGGAACCCAGCGTCAAACAACCCATAAACACCAAAAACAGTAGCTGTTTCATTGTTTTCTTCATATTTGTTCAATTTTTAATTTACGAAATAAAACGCGTAATTATTAGGAAAATTTTTCAATCGTTTCATAGTTTTCCACTACCAAGGCGCCCGCTCCCCTCAATTCTGCATTTTCGCCCATTGTGGAAACCCGTATTTCGGTTTGCTCGGCTATTTTTGGTATGCAGTGTTCATTAATTGCCTGTTGGATGGGAGCCACCCATACTTTGCCTGCGTTGGCGCCTAAACCACTGATAATCACCAGTTCAGGATTAAGCAAGTGAATTAATATGGCAATGCCTCTTCCAATATGGTAGGCCGACTCGGAGATTACCTCTACACTAAATTTGTCGCCGTTTTTAGCGGCTTCAATTATTTTTTGGGTTGATCCCTCGATATCATCTAAAGATAAATTCTCCAAAATACTGGGCTCCCCATTTTTCAGTCTCTCTATGGCTTTTTGTGTAACTACGGTTAGCGAAGCTTCAGTTTCAAGGCAACCATATTTTCCACATCCGCACAGCTTGTTGTTATCGAAAAGAGGCATGTGGCTAAACTCGCCTGCAAAACCATTATGCCCTTTAAACAATTTGCCGTTGGCAATAATTCCCAAACCAACGCCCCACCCAATATTAATGACCATCACATTTTGCTTTTTTTGGGCGGCTCCCCATTTCAAAGCGGCCAGAGCAATCAGGCTCGAATCGTTATCTATTAATACGGGTATTTGTACTCTGTTTTGAATATAACTAACAATGGAACCCGTGGGTACGCTTAAATAAGAATGGTTCAGCCCTCGTTTTGAATCAATAAAACCGGGCATACCAATACCAATTGCTACTATTGATTTTCTGGTTAGCTGCCTTGCCTTAATGAAGTTTTCAATAAGATCGGTGAGTTGCTCCAACGAATTGGGATTATTCGCTAAAGGGAGACTGTGTTTTTCTATCGGCTCCGCTAATTCACCGTCGGCATCCATCCAGGCTATTTTTGTAATCAATTGATCCATTGCCACACATAAAACGCCGAACTCACCCGTTTTCAGCCCATAAAAATGGGGTCTTCTTCCACCGGTAGAGGGAGCAAAGCCTTTCTCTTCAACTAATCCCTCCTCAATAAGTTCATTAACATACTTTATGGTTATCGGAAGACTTTTGTTTATCGTCTCACTCAGATCGGAACTTGTAACCCATCCTTTGAAGAATAAGTCTTTCAAAATTATTTGTTGAAAACGATTTCGATTTTTTGGCATAATAGCAATCATTTTATAAAACTTGCGAAAACGATTGCGCAAATTAACAAACAATTAAATTAATATCCAAAAAGTTTTTAAAAAATAATTAAAAGATTTCAAACTTCGTTTCATTTTTGAAAATCATTACAAGTATTAAAACACGCGCTCTTATTGTTTTAGTTCAAGATTCAGTACTTTTATTAAGCAAGCAGATCATTTGTTTTCTTGTTTCGCATGAAAAATTGTGTACCTGGGTTGCCACCTTGCTTTCTTCTACTTGAAAGAATAAAACAGACACTTACTAAGGAATGAATCTTGTAGCTTCCTGCAAATAAATGAATTGTAAAAAATAACCGGTTAACCTAAAGTATTTACTTACTATTTGAGAGTGTTTTAGCAAGTTGAAACGCCTTTTCCATATCTGGCAAACCATATCCATAGGGCAACTCAGGTGCAACCCACCGGTTGGCAGACTGTTTTACTACAGCAATGATTTCCAAATTAGTTAGTTTTGGATAAGCCTGCCACAAACAGGCCACCTGGCCACAAAGTACAGGAGCGGCAAACGAAGTACCATTGCCGTAACCGGTTTGTTCGGCGGTTGTAATAATCGCCGTACTGGTTCCTAACCCAAGAACATCGGGTTTCATGCGCCCATCCACAGTGGTACCATAAGAGCTGAAATAACTGATCTTGCCATTTCGGTCAACCGATCCAACGGTTAATACATCAGGCGAATCTGCCGGAGTACCCACGTATCGCGTTGCGTTTCCGGCAGAAATAACCAACAACATGCCCTTTTTTGCGGCTACTGCTGCCGCTTTAGCCGCCTGGGTGGTTTTTCCGTCCAGATCTTCATAGCGCGAGGATGAGATAGGGGCATCAAAGACATCATAACCTAAGGATGTATTGGCAATGAACACGCCCGCACTGTCTGCATACTCTACGGCTGCTACCCAATAATCCTCCTCTATTGGGTATTCTGAGTTGTCGTCTTCTGTTTTAAACAACCAATAGGAAGCCTCGGGAGCCGTACCTATAAAAATTCCTGGCCGATTGGTAGCCATACAAGAGGTTACAGACAATCCATGCGATCCTGAAGCAAAAGGATTGGTGCTTTCATATACAAATGACTTCGCAGCTTTGATTTTGATATCTTTCAGCATCGAATTAAAAAGAATATTGTAAAAACCATTATCTATTACTGCTATATCCATTCCATTACCCTTAAACCCCGCCTCGTGCAATACCTGCCCCTTGTTCATTGCTATATTATCCCAGGCAATTCCATAACTTGCTGCATCCGTAACACTTCGTTGCAGGGTTGCCGGTGTTGACTTTACAAGTGTTTTTAAATAGGAAGCCGTATCTTTTTTGCCTGTCCAGACCAAAGAAATGTTTTGCACAAAGGGCAATGCCTTAATTTTTTCATAGGCTACAGAATCGAAACAATGAACGCTTACTGTTTTCACCCATTTACTTTTTGCAACAATTTTGGCGCCTGTTTTTTCAATTTCTCTAATATAGCTGCTTGCAATGGGAATATCGGCCGAATCAATTGGGATCGAAAACCTGTTTCTTTGTTCAAGGGCTCGAGGCGAAAGAAATTCCTGTGGGCGGCTGAACGAGTGGGTTACCGGCCCCTTATCTTTCAGCGTGATGCGAAATTTATAATCGCTCAGGTCATATACAAAAACCTTTATGGTACCCGTTCCGTTGCCCGAAATGGCAGTAGCCCGTATTTCGGCCTGGCCGGCGGCAGAACCGGTTACAAT
>JBDHYK010000110.1:0-10196 GCA_039811305.1 Niabella sp. | reverse complement strand
AATGAGTTTCGAAGACACCCATTGCAAATAAGTAATATTTTTGCCAACATGAGTTGCTTTCTCCGCTTTTTTGTTGTATGTCTATTCAGTTTGTTGCTGGCTTGTTCCGCATCACAAAAAGCCCATAAAAAAAATGTTCTGTCCGATTCCAACCCAGCGGTACCCGAATCCCCAACAATACTGAGCCCTGAGAATGATAAAGCCACCCAAACCTTGTCGAAAAACACTAAAATTTTGGGCATCTCCCGTGAAGAATTGATCCATCAAGCGCAGGCTTACATGGGGGTTCCCTACCGGTATGGCTCTGCCAACCCCACACTTGGTTTCGACTGTTCGGGATTTTTGTACTATTTGTTTCAACAGCTTCAAGTGAAAGTGCCGCGTACTGCGAACGACTATTTGAATATTGGAGAACCGGTATCAGAAACACAGGCTCTGCCCGGCGATTTGATTCTATTTACAGAAAACGGAAGTTCAATGGTAACACATATTGGCATTTTAACGGCGATAAAACCCAGCTGGTCATTTATTCATGCATCTTCCTCCAAGGGGGTAATCATCAGTCCTTTTTCGAATTACTGGGCCGCGCGTTTTCTAAAGGTCATCTGTGTGTTGCAATAGTATCATTTAAAAAGAATTTCATGGTGTGAAATAAAGTTCTCATCTTTGCAATATGCAACATTGCACACGCCCAATTCCATCTTGTATCCGTACTAAAAGTATTGCTGCCGCAATCATTTTATGGAGTCAAATCTTACGCAAACCCACTTAATTTCCTGATACTATCGGACTGTAATTTTTATGCAGTTCAGCCTTTTGAGCACCCTTCCATTCGGTAAGGGGCGTTTGTTGTATATTTTTAAAATTCAGAAACATTTTTAAAATGAAAACTATTATTGAGCCGTTCCGGATCAAATCCGTGGAACCTATTTACTTTAATACCAAAGAGGAGCGAAAAACTATTTTAAGCAAAGCGCATTACAATCCATTTTTGATTGATTCCAATGATGTATTAATTGATTTGCTTACCGACAGCGGCACCAGTGCCATGAGTAGCCGGCAGTGGGCCGGCATGATGCAGGGCGATGAATCTTATGCAGGCAGTCCCAGCTTTTATCGCTTTGAGAGCGCAGTAAAGAAAATCACTGGTATGCCGTTTATTATTCCCACCCACCAGGGGCGGGCCTCGGAGAAAATACTGTTTAGCACCGTGGGAGGCCCTGGCAAATATTTCGTAAGCAATACTTTGTTCGATACCACACGTGCAAATATTGAATATACCGGCGCCAAAGGAGTGGACTTTGTTTGTGAAGAGGGCAAACACCCCACAATACCTGCCCCCTTTAAAGGCAATATGGATGTGCAGGCGCTGGAAAATTTTATTTCGGAAACAGGGGCAGAACATATTCCCATGTGCATACTTACCATTACCAATAATAGTGGGGGTGGCCAGCCTGTGAGCATGCAAAATATTCTCGAAGTGAAAAAGGTTTGCCAGAACTATCAGATTCCTTTGTTTATAGATGCCTGCCGCTTTTCGGAAAACGCCTATTTCATTAAAATTCGGGAGGAAGGATATGGGCAAAAGTCTGTAATTGATATAGTGAAGGAGATGTTTTCCTATGCCGATGGAGCTACCATGAGCGCCAAGAAAGATGCTTTTGCCAATATCGGAGGGTTTCTGGCACTGTGCAATGAAAACCTGGCACAACAATGCCGCAATTTGTTGATTATTACAGAGGGGTTTCCTACCTATGGGGGTTTGGCAGGGCGCGATCTGGAAGCAATCGCCATTGGGTTGGAAGAAGTAACTGATGAGCATTATTTACAGTATCGTATCCGCAGCATGGAATACCTTACTGAAAAGCTACACCAGGCGGGGGTGCCCGTAATGAGGCCTGCTGGCGGGCACGCAGTGTATTTAGATGCCAAAAACTTTCTGCCTCATATTCCGGTACCGGAGTATCCGGGGCAGGCACTGGTAGGCGCTTTATATGTTGAGGGAGGTATCCGGGGAGTAGAAATCGGATCTCTTATGTTTGGAAAATATGACCAAGAGGGGCATCTGATTCCGTCGGAATTGGAGTTGGTACGTTTGGCAATTCCCAGAAGGGTATATACCCAAAGTCATATTGATTACGTAGCCGAAGTAATCATTGAAGTATTTCAAAACCGACATACAATCCGAGGGCTAAAAATTACCGAAGAAGCTCCTGTATTACGACATTTCACCGTGAAAATGCAACCCGTAGATCTTTAAAACTCAATTTTTTACATCAAATAATAAACATATTTTTTATGAAAATCAAACGTAGCTGGGCGGAACCCTATAAAATAAAAATGGTAGAGCTCATTAAAATGACAACCCCTACTCAAAGAAACAAAGCGCTGAAAGAGGCGGGTTATAATACTTTTTTATTAAAATCTGAAGATGTATATATTGACCTGCTCACAGATAGCGGCACCAATGCCATGAGCGACCAGCAATGGGCAGGCATGATGCTGGGCGATGAAGCTTACGCAGGCAGTAAGAATTTTTATCATTTGGAACAGGTAGTTCAGGAAGTATATGGGTACAAATACCTGCTGCCCACCCATCAGGGCCGCGGTGCCGAAAATATTCTTTCGCAAATAATGATTAAAAAAGGAGATGTTGTTCCCGGCAACATGTACTTTACCACTACCCGCCTGCACCAGGAACTGGCTGGCGGCACTTTTATGGATGTGATTATTGACGAAGCACATGATTCGGAAAACGAACACCCTTTTAAGGGAGATATTGACCTAGACAAAGTAGAAGCGATCATTAAAAAATACGGAGCTGAAAAAATTCCCTATATCTGTGTAGCCACTACTGTAAATATGGCAGGCGGCCAGCCCATCAGTTTGAAAAATCTAAAAGCCCTCCGCAAGTTGACGCTCAAACACGGTATTAAAATTATACTTGATATGACCAGGGTAGCGGAGAATGCCTACTTCATCCAACAAAGAGAAAAAGGATATCAGGATGTACCGATTCGCAAAATTGTACGTGAAATCTGTAAACAGACGGATGGGGCTACCATGAGCGGGAAAAAGGATGGGTGTGTTAATATTGGAGGGTTCCTTGCATTAAATGACTGGGAAAAATTTGAAGAAGCCCGAAATATGATTGTGGTGTATGAAGGGCTGCATACCTACGGTGGCATGGCTGGGCGCGATATGGAAGCGCTTGCAATTGGATTGTTGGAAAGTGTAGATGATGATCATATTAAAGCAAGGGTGGGCCAGGTTACCTACCTGGGTAATGAAATGACAAATTTTGGTATCCCAATTGTGCAACCTATTGGTGGGCATGGTATTTTTGTTGATGCAAAAAAGTTCCTTCCTCATTTAACACAAGATCAGTTTCCTGCGCAAACCCTGGCTGCCGAAATCTACTTAGATGCCGGAATACGTACCATGGAACGAGGCGTTGTTTCTGCCGGTAGAAATGCAAAAGGCGAAAATTATTATCCAAAACTGGAATTGGTGCGCTTTACACTGCCGCGCCGCGTATATACCCAGGCTCATATGGACGTGATTGCAGAATCCACGGCAAGAGTTTTTGAACGCCGCAAAAAAATTAAAGGGCTAAAAATGATTTACGAACCTAAATACCTGCGATTCTTTCAGGCAAGATTTGAAAAAATATAGATGTGTTGTTTTTCAGGTTACCAGCAGCCCTGCTTTTGCAGGGCTTTTTCTTTACCAGGTAGCCACAACAGTTACCCCTCCTGTTGTTTTATCACCAATTTTTACTTTAATTGTAGAATCGCATGGTAACAATAAGTCTACCCGCGAACCAAACTTTATAAAGCCCATTTCACTGCCCTGCTGTACATCCCGATCTACTGAATTATAATTTACAATCCGTTTTGCCATGGCTCCGGCTATTTGCTTGGTTAACACCTCTTGGTTATTGGCTGTTTTAAAAACGTTGGTGTGCCGCTCGTTATCAGTAGAGGATTTTGGGTGCCAGGCTACCAAATATTTTCCTTTGTGATATTGGTTATACACCACTTTACCCGTAACCGGATTGATGTTGGAATGTACATTCAAGGGACTCATAAAGATGGACACCTGTATGCGTTTGTCAGAAAAATATTCATCTGCCTGAACCTCCTCAATTACTACCACTTTTCCATCACAGGGGGCTATAATGGCATTATCATCAATGGTTAATTTTTTTGCCGGTATGCGAAAAAAGAAGAAAACTAAAAACAATACGCTTAGGGTAACCAATAAAATCAGATAAAAGAGTATCGGAAATGAAAGGTACAAAAACTTCAGACTTATAAAATTAATTACCAGAAACAGTATAACTGCGATACTTATAGTGGCCTTACCTTCTCGGTGTAGTGTCATGCTCTATTTTTCCGCAAAATTAAGATTAGTTTTTCTGATACCCGTTAAAAATTAAGAAAGCTGTTATGAATTCTTTTTCTACATCTTCTGATTCACCAAAAAACCAGTGGTTTGCAACCATGATTTTTAAGCTATTGTTCCAGTACTAAAAAGGTAATAGGTTGTTTTCTGTAGGCGGTTACAAACTTTCCATTTTGAATGGCCGGTTTCCATTTTCCAGATTTTCTGATTACCCGAATCGCTTCCTGCTCCATACCCCACCCAACATGGGTCATCGCCTGAAGTTCGCTGACCCCCCCGTTTTTGTCCACCACAAATTGAATGATCACTGTGTATGTTCCAGGAGTGGCTCCATTATCGGCGGGAGTGCTGGCTCGCAGATTGCGTTCAAGAAAGCTTCGCCAGGCACCACTACCACCGGGGTATTCGGCGTCAATCTCCACTTTTAAAAAAGGAGTATTATCTTCGATAGTTTCCTTTTTCAATTCAATAATTCCTTTGTTACCGTCCAGAACTTGTGGAGGCACTACCATCCCATTATCCATCACTCCAGCCGTTGTAAGGGTGCTGATTTTGCTTTGCTGCATATCTGCCTGGGTAGGTGGGGGTTCTACTACTTTATCATTATCTACTATAACTGGCGTAGTTAGTTTTACTGTTTTTATTTTCAATACTTCAACTTTTTTTGGCGGAGGTATTGGTGGGGGCATCTCTTTGGGTTCGTCTTTTACAGTATGGAGGACAGTTTCCTCTATCGTCATACTAACAATTTTTTTTTCTTCGGTTGTGGAGGACGCAACAAAGGAAATCAAAATAATGGCACAGCAAACAAAGATTGTGATGCCCAAGGCCCACCACAATCTATATTCATAATGATTTCTGAGTTCGTAAGCGCCGTAATCTTTATTTCGGCCGTCAAAAATAATATCCAAATACCGGGCAGTAGCGATTTTTGCAAGTTCCATAGTTTTTAATTTTGTAGTTGACCAATTTATTTTTCACCCATAACCAGGCCGCAAACCCTTACTGGGCTTGCATTAGCCCTGTTGCGACGCTAACAGACACTAACGACTTCCCAGGCATTTAAAACAGGGGATCCGCCTGAGCAATGCTGAGTTTCCTTGAAATGGCTGCGCTTTGCAGCGAACGAAACGGTTATATTATGAAGATGCTACTGAAAAAAAATTCCATAAAACCGAAGTGGTTATTTTTGAGGAGTGATTCCGAGTTCCCGGGCTTTTTCCAGCGTAAATTCCAGTGCGGCATCATAGTTGTTAGCAATCACACCATCTAAAATAGCATCTTTTAAGGCGTCTTTCAAAACGCCAACTTCTCTGGATGGTTTCAGGTTAAAAAGCTGCATAATTTGGTTGCCGTCTATCGGGGGTTGCCAGTTGCGAATATGATCTTTTTCTTCTACCTCCTTACAACGTTCGCGTACGAATTTAAAATTTTCGAGGTAGCGTTTTACTTTAAATTTATTTTTACTGGTAATATCGGCTTCACAAAGCAGCATCAGTGCTTCAAAATCATCTCCAGCATCGAACAACAACCGCCGAATGGCAGAATCCGTAATGTTTTCTTTGGTGAGGCTGATGGGGCGCAAATGAAGCTCTACCAGTTTTTTCACCTGTTTCATCTTTTCGTTTTGGGGCAGTTTCAACCGGGTGAAAATTTTTGGCACCATTCGTCCTCCTACTATTTCATGCCCGTGAAAGGTCCAGCCATGTCCCTCTTCAAATTTTTTGGTGGCGGGCTTGCCAATATCGTGTAAGATAGCTGCCCAGCGCAACCAAAGGTCGTCCGTGTTTTCAGAAATATTATCTACAACTTTTAAGGTATGGTAGAAATTATCTTTATGCCCTACCCCTTCCTTAAACTGTGCGCCTACCAGATCCACCATCTTTGGAAAAATAATTTTTAGCAAGCCCGATTGGTACAACAGGTCGAAACCGATGGAAGGTTTTGGAGCCAGAATAATTTTATTCAACTCGTCGGTAATTCTTTCCTGAGAAATAATTTGAATACGTTCAGCATTTCGTTTGATGGAGTTAAATGTCTCTTCTGAAATGACAAATCCAAGTTGTGTGGCAAATCTAATAGCACGCATCATCCGTAAAGGGTCGTCGCTGAAAGTTTTATCGGGTTCCAAAGGTGTGATGATGCGTTTCTCCCTGAGATCCTGTATTCCGCCAAAAGGGTCAATAAGTTTTCCGTAGGCAGGCTTATTGAGGCTGATGGCCAGTGCGTTGATGGTAAAATCTCTCCGGTTTTGATCATCTTCAAGTGTGCCGGGTGTTACCTGGGGATTCCGGCTGTCCTGCTTGTAGCTTTCTTTTCGCGCACCCACAAACTCAATTTCAAAATCGCGGGTGTGAATATGGGCGGTTCCAAAGTTCTTAAAGTAGTTCACTTCGGGTGTGGGTTTCATTTGAAGGGCTACGCGGTGTGCCAGTTCTATTCCATCTCCTACGCACACGATATCCATATCTTTAGTTGGCCTTCCCAAAATTTTATCACGCACGAACCCACCTATCAGGTAGGTGTCCCAGGTCAGACTTTCTGCTGCCCGAGCAATTTTTTCTAATACTGCTTTTTCTTTATTATCGAGTTGAATATCCATAAAAGCGCTAAAGATAAAATGGTTGTTTTATATCTGGCGGAGCGTGGGTCTGTTTATCTGATTTTTTCGATCACTCCGTTTGTCCATCGAATGATGGATGAAGCCTGATGGTGAACTTTGTCGTTCTGGCGAAATAGAACCATATAGTCCACTGCTTTTTTAATTTCGTTGCTTATTTGATCAAACTGGGTTGGCGTAGGGATCCCGGAAATATTGGCCGACGTAGAAACAAGGGGGCGGCCCAGTCTTTTGATTAAGGTTTTGCAAAATGCGTCTCTGCAGATTCTGATGGCAATACTTCCGTCTTCTGCTACTAAATTTTGAGCAAAGCCAATCGCATTTTCATAAATAACAGTAGTAGGCACTGGCGCTTCGCTCAGGTAGTCAAAAAGGCTCAAGTCTACCCCGGCCGTGTACCTGAGCACCTCGCGTTCAGAGGCAACTAAAACAATTAATGCCTTACTGTCATCCCTTTTTTTTATTTGATAAATCCGATTTACGGCATCTTCGTTGGTGGCGTCGCAACCTAGGCCCCAAACCGTATCTGTTGGGTACAAAATGATGCCTCCACGATGCAGCACGTGTAAACAATTTTCAATATCGGTTACAAAATCGTCCATAACCCATTAGTGTTATTATAATATTTTTAAATACATATCCATGACATTGCTCGCAAATTTTTCGGGAGCAAAGGTTTTAATATGTTCAAAACTTTTTTGCCTCATTTGATTTGCAAACTCTTTGTTACTATATATTTTTCGCAATCCTTCCGCCATTTCGGCGGGTTGATCGGGATCTACCAGCAAGGCGCCCGGGCCTCCTATTTCGGGCAGGCAGGAAGTAGTGGAGGTAATTACGGGAACTCCGCTACTCATAGCCTCAATCAACGGAATTCCAAACCCTTCATAAAACGAGGGATAAATCATGAGAGTTGCTAATTGATACAATGCCGGAAAATCTTCTGTGTTGATAAAAGGGGGCAGCCCTTCTTTTACCAGCTCATCAAATAAAAAAATAACGCGATCCTGTAAATTATTGGCAGCAAGATACTCCTTTACCTTGTCTTTAAACGCTCCTCCTTTGCCTATTACCACTAAAGGAATGTTGGTTTCCTGCCGGATAATTTGCAATGCTTTGCAGATATTCAGTAGGTTCTTTCGTTCTATAATCGTGCCCACGTGCAAAAAAAACTGTTGCGGAAGTTTATACTTTTTCCGCACTGTTTCCTTAACGTCTTCATCCAGCAGGGTGTTAAAGACGGGATCGCAACTCTGATAAATTACATCAATTTTGTCGGGCGATATCCGGTAAATATCAACAATTTGATTTTTTGTTTCTTCGCTAATCGCCATGATACGATCGGCATGGGTACAGGCGTATCTGTATTTGGAACGATAGATTTTTACGTCCAGCGGCTTGTAGTCCTGAGGGTGGGTTTCAGGAAACATATCGTGAATGGAGACGACCGAAGCAATACCGGTAGCAGGCAATCCTACCGGTATTTCATGGCTAAGACCGTGGTAGAGCTCAATGCCCAGTTTCTTGAGGTCGCTTACTACCCATCTACTTCGCCAGGCGCTTTTGAACAAACGGTGCAGGGTTTGCTGTGGGAGTACTTCGTGTAGGTTTTTAGAATGGAAACTAAATTGCTTTCCGGGTTTCGGATTGAAAAGATAATACTCCGAGTCGGGAAATTGTGTTGCCAGCAGTTTAATAAGCACCCGGCTAAAAAAGCCTAAACCCGTAGTATTGTGATAAGCGCGCTTTGCGTCAAACCCGATTTTCATGAGGCAAAACTACGATTTTGAAAATAAAAGTTTTGCCACTTATTTTTGAGCAAATGATTTCTTTTCGGTTGATTTCAAATGGCTCGCCTTTTTTCGATTGTTTTTTAGCGCCACGGCAAACGAACTTTCTATTATCTTTGACGCATTTAAATAACAATCATGAAAGAATTAATTCTGGCAGCCTGGGCAGATCGGAACCTTTTGAAAGACACAACATACAGTGATGCCGTGCATACCGTTATGGAAGAATTAGACAAGGGAAGACTGCGCGTAGCCGAAAAACAGGGGAAAAGATGGGTAGTGAACGAATGGGTAAAACAGGCAATTCTCCTGTACTTTGCGGTGCAACCCATGAAAAAATGGGAGCTGGCACCCTTTGAGTTTTACGATAAAATGCTGCTGAAGAAGGATTATGAATCTCAGGGAGTGCGGGCGGTGCCTCATGCTGTTGCGCGCTATGGCGCCTATTTGGCAAGAAATGTGGTATTAATGCCTTCTTATGTGAACATCGGAGCCTATGTGGACGAAGGCACTATGGTTGACACCTGGGCAACGGTTGGAAGTTGTGCGCAGATAGGGAAAGGCGTACACCTGAGTGGCGGAGTTGGCATTGGTGGTGTACTGGAACCCCTGCAGGCCAGCCCGGTGATTATTGAAGATGGTTGTTTTTTGGGCAGCCGCAGTATTGTGGTAGAGGGGGTTATTGTGGAAAAAGAAGCCGTATTGGGAGCCAATGTAGTGCTTACCAAAAGCACCCGAATTATTGACGTAAGCAACTCGGTACCTATAGAAAGCAAAGGAAGAATCCCGGCACGCAGTGTGGTGATCCCCGGCACTTATAGCAAAAAGTTTCCCGCTGGTGACTACCAGGTACCCTGCGCCCTGATCATTGGTAAACGTAAAGCAAGCACCGATTTAAAAACCAGCCTCAATGATGCATTAAGAGATTTTAATGTAAGTGTATAAAAACAAAAATTCCTGATGCCTGTCTTTTGCTGATTACGAACCTCTCACTTTATAAACACAAACTGTGGCCAAAGCGCTTGTGTATAAATCTACCGGAAGCTGGTACACCGTTAAAGACGAAAACGGTGTGTTCCATAACGCCCGTATTAAAGGCATTTTTAAAATGGACGACATCACCAGTACTAACCCGATTGCAGTAGGCGATGAAGTTATTATTGATATAGAAGACGAGAATGAAAAAACAGCCATCATCAGTAAGATTCTGCCGCGTAAAAACTACATTAACCGGCAATCACCCCGCTTTAAATACCAACAACACATTATTGCAGCCAATGTTACCCAGTCTGTATTGATTGCTACACTAAAAGATCCTAAAACTTCTCAGGGGTTTATTGACCGTTTTTTGGTAGTGTGTGAGATGTACCATGTTCCAG
>JBDHYK010000109.1:0-10298 GCA_039811305.1 Niabella sp. | reverse complement strand
GTGGCGAATTTCAAACGATCAAAAGCACTGAAGCCATTACCCTACAGGATGTAAAATCGGCTTACAGTAAGTACTTAAGCCCCGCCAGCAGCATACTTATTTTTGTTGGCGATATTACGGCAGCAAAAGCAAAAGCCCTGGCCACAAAGGCGTTCGGCACATGGAAAGGCAGTAAACTTGCCATTGCACCCGATGTGCCGGTTGCCAACACCTCCACTACAGAAATCAACCTGATAGACCTGCCCTCTGCCGTGCAAAGCGAAATTACAGTGGGCAACCTGATCAGTAATCCTTACAGCAACCCCGACCATTATGCGCTGGTACTGGCCAACTATATTTTGGGTGGCGGCAGTAATGCAAAACTGTTCATGAACCTGCGCGAAAAACATGGCTTCACCTACGGCGCCTACAGTAATACAGGAGTGGGCAGGTATCAATCTATGTTTAGCGCATCTGCTTCCGTTCGCAACGAGAAAGTAGATAGTGCTGTGGCCGAAATCGTCAACGAAATAAACAACATGCGCGCAGGCAAGATTACCGCCGAAGAATTGGCAACCGCCAAAGCAGTTTATAACGGCGGTTTTGCCATGCGTATGGAAAACCCGGCAACCGCTGCAGGGTATGCCACCACTATTTTGATTAATAAACTACCCAAAGATTTTTACCGTACCTACCTTCAAAAGATTAACGCCGTTTCAGCAGCCGACATCAAAAGGGTGGCGGAAAAATACTTCAGCGGCAACCAATCGCGTATTGTAGTGGTGGGCAAAGCCTCTGTGGTAAAACCAGGTCTGGAAAAATTAGGCTACCCGGTAAAACTGTACGATACCCATGCCAACCCGGTGGCAGATGCACCTGCTACCCCCCAGGTTGCTGCGGATAAAAATATAACCGCAGGAGGTGTTATTGACAAGTATATTACAGCAATCGGTGGAAAAGAAGCACTTTCAGCCGTTACCTCTTTGAGCTCCGATGTAAGTGTAAGCCTCGGCGGACAGAATATTTCCGGAATCTCTAAAAAAGCCTCCCCAAATAAAACATTGGTACAGCTTTCCATGGCCGGAATGACGGTTATGAAAGTTGCTTTTAATGGCAGCACAGGGTACCAGGAACAAATGGGTCAAAAGAAAAAGATGGACGATGAAACAATGGCCATTTACTCCGATATGAAGGGCATTTTTGAACAAGTTTTTTACTCGAACCCCGAAATAAAGCTATCCAACCCCATAGTGGAAAAATTAAATGGCGAAGATGTGTATAAAATAACAGTAACCAAGGCCAGTGGGAAAACGACTACCGAGTACTATTCCGTAGCATCCGGCCTTTTGGTAAAGACAGAAAGCACTTTAAAACTTGCAGGGCAGGAACTCCCCCAAGTTATTGAATTTGGGAATTACACAACGGTATCGGGCATTAAACTGCCAGCAGAAATGTCGCAAACTGTTGGCCCCCAATCGCTTCAGTTCTCCTTTAGTAATTACAAATTGAATGAAGGCGTGTCTGATAAAGACTTCGAATAAGCAGCCTCCCTAAACTAATTCAAAGCGCGTCCCAAGGGATGCGCTTTTTTTTGGCAGGGCAAGGAGCCTGCCTAATTTTCGGAACCCGATTCTCCACCGAAAAGCACCGAAAAATGGCAGGTTCCCCTTTCCCATTTGTTAGAAATAGCAAGGCTCCGAAAGCCCCACAACCCAAAAACATTATCCAACAACCAAAAAAAATCCGTTACTTAGGCGAAAATATCAATAAAACAAATTTTTTATAATGAAAAAAGAACAACTGGTTTCCCCTCAGAAAGGACACCCTAAAGGGCTTTCTACATTATTTTTTACTGAAATGTGGGAACGTTTCAGCTATTTTGGGATGCGTGCCCTACTCACTATTTTTCTTACAGCCGAGTTGGCTACGGGTGGTTTTGGCATGGAGCGAGCCGAAGCACTTAAAATTTATGGAATTTTCACAGGGCTGGTTTATCTTACCCCTTTAATCGGAGGCTGGTTTGCCGATAAAATGCTGGGGCGCAGGGTTACCATTTTCATAGGAAGCCTCACCATGGCAATTGGGCAATTGATATTGGCAGCAAGCGCCTCCGATGCACTTGTGTCCGATTTGGAACTCCGAAAAACAATTTTTTACATAGGTCTTGGAGTCCTCATTATGGGTAACGGCTTTTTCAAACCCAATATCACTACCATTTTAGGCAATTTATACCCCAATAACGACCCAAGAAAAGACGGAGGTTTTACCATTTTTTATATGGGCATCAATATTGGGGCTTTTCTATCTCCATTTGTTGCCGGCACGCTGGGAGAAAGAGCGGGTTGGCCCTACGGCTACTTAGCAGCCGGCATCGGAATGCTTATAGGCGTGGTTTGGTTCTACCTGCGGCAAAGTTCTTTGGAAAACCTGGGTCTGCCTCCGGGTGCTGCAAAAAAGGGAAGAACTTCCTTAATTGCAAAAGACTGGCGCAATATTCTGCTTTACACTGTGGGTAATGTAGTGCTCGTATTAGCCGTCATGTTTTTCTGGAAATCCTTCCCCGAAACCCTACAAAGCGGTATTGCATGGGCTCTGGCGATTGGCGGCGCCGCCTTCTTACTATTTTCTATTGCTAAAGGAACCTCGGGTAGTACCGAATGGAGCCGTGTCATTGTCATAATTATTCTTGCAATCTTCAATATTGTGTTTTGGGCCGGATTTGAGCAGGCCGGAGGCACTTTCAACCTGTTTGCAGAAGAAAATACCAACCGCTACGTTGGAAATTTTTTAATCCCCACCACCTGGTTTCAAAATATCAACCCCATTGCGATTATTGCCCTGGCTCCGGTTTTTTCTTTTTTATGGCTGAAGTTGTCAAAGTATAAACTCAACCCCAGAACGCCCATTAAATTTGCCCTGGCCATGTTTGTAGGAGCCTTAGCCTTTTACATTATGACCCTGGCTCATGATAAAGCGCAGAGTAGCCAGCTTGTTAGCCCCATGTGGCTGGTTGTGGTGTATCTTTTACTAACAATTGGAGAATTGATGCTTTCCCCTATCGGGCTTTCTATGGTTACAAAACTGTCTCCCCATAAAATACTATCTATTATGATGGGCGTGTGGATGGCCAGTTTTGCACTGGGCAACTACCTGGCCGCCACGCTGGAAGAAATTTTGAAAAAATATGATTTTCAGTTATACCCCTTCATTACCTACCTAATGTTGGGGTCGGGGGTATTGTTATTACTACTTTCTCCGTTTTTAAGCCGGTTTATGAAAGGGATCCACTAATACAATCTTTAATGGATATTGCATTTTTTGCATTGAGGAACTAATTTTTCACCTGCAAAATTCTTTTTTGCACATTATTTTCTCCGAGCAGCGGTCTGGGTTAGGCAACTATATTTGCCAATAAAATAGCCAGAAAACCTGTAGCCAAACCCCAATAGATTTCTGCCGGGTGATGGTCGTTTAAAATAAGCCGGGCGCTGCTCACCCAACCGGCTGCCAAAAAGGCTAATACGAGATAGACATTGCTAATGTGATGGGTTAAAGCCAGAACACACAAAAAAGTAAGCACAACACCTAAGGCAATGGCATGCATACTGATTTTCATGTATATATTAAACAGCAGCCCAATGGCCGATGCCAGAAATACGCCCATTGCAAAAACCCGAAACGCATCAGGAATTTCAGGTAAATTGCGCCATACATACCAAAGCCAGAAATACCATATATTGCTGATAATGAATGGGATAATTCGATCTTTACGATCCTCTAACTTAAAAGATGAAATAAATTTCAAGGCCTTCAACAAACCTACAGCCACCAAGGGAAAAAATGTGTACATCAAAACAGCCTGTATCAAAATCAATCCTTTTTGCTTACCCGATATACCGGCAAACAAAAAAGGCTGCACATACAATAAAAAAGCTACCAGATATACCGGCACAAACACCGGGTGAAAAATATAAGAAAACAGGGTAGCCATCCCTTTTAAAACCGGGCGACCCTGGGGTTTGTCGGGTAGTTCTACCTCTTGCAGCTCATTATTGCTGTCAACGAAAAGTTTTGTTGTCATCATTCTTAATAGTACAAAGTAAAGGAATTATTGACTTATGTCGGTTGCCGGCAATCCCCCTGAAAAATATTTTAAACCATTGCCGGGCTCGTGAATTCGTAAAACCTGCTTTCTGCTTCAAAAAAGCTGTTCAGACCGCCCTCTATTTAAAAAACCTGTTTGCTGTGAGATAAGTTTTGTGTACGTTTGTCTAAATTTATAGTATGGAATTAACCGCAACATTAATACAGTTACTACCCTTACAAAAAGGCACCGGACGAAACGGTGAATGGAAAAAACAGGATATTATTGTACAAACCGATGGTCAATACCCCAAAAAAATCTGTATATCTATCTGGGGCGATAAAATTAATGAAAGCGTTTTGCAGCCCGGCAATCGTCTTTCCATATCTTTTGATGTGGAAAGCCGGGAATACAATGGCCGTTGGTACACCGATGTGAAGGCCTGGAAAGTGGAAAAGGCGGGCACCAGCCAACAAGACACACAGTTTACCGATGCTTTGCCTCCTGATCAATTCACCGACAACCCTGATGATGGGGACGATGGTCTTCCATTTTAAAAGTTCGTAAGTCTTAAAACTTCATTTTACAAGCACTTAATTTGAAAGCATGAAATATCTGCTCTTGTTTTTTTTAGGGTTGACGCTTCTTTACGGTTGTAAAGACGGGAAGCACGAAACCCCACCGGGAACCGAAGACACCGGATATGTGGATATCACCGAGCTGCCGGATTCATTAAAATACCGTAACCATCCGGATACTTTGTTGGCCGCGGCAAATAAAGACTCTGTGTTAAAGGGTTTAACCAAACAGGTGCTCACTCTTATCAAACAAAAAAACTATAAAGCCCTGGATGGTTTTATTCACGATGAAAAAGGTATTCGGCTTTCTCCCTATGCATTTGTTTCCTCTTCCGATAAAAAATTCAGCAGGGCTCAGTTTCTGGATCTTTTTGGAAAGAACAAAAGCAAAAAATACACCTGGGGTACCTATGACGGCACGGGCGACCCTATCGTACTCACCGCTCCTGAGTATTTCAGCAAGTTTGTTTACGACGCCAATTTTCTGCATCCCGAAAAATTAGAAGTCAATAGCTCTGTAGGTGCTGGCAATACCACCAACAATATCAAAGAATTTTACAATCAGGAAGATTTTACCGAAAGTTATTTTTCCAATTCAAAAAAAACAGATGGGCTGCCCTGGAAATCGGTAAGGTTGGTTTTTAAAGAAATAAACGGGAAATACTATTTAGTAGGTATTGTACACGACCAATGGACTATATAATAACTGAAAACATGGCGGAGCATAAAAATTTTTCAATACACTAATCTAAGCACTTCTACTGATTATCAGTACATTACAATAATTCTTTTCTTAATCTGGCAACGGGTATATTCAGTTGTTCCCGATATTTTGCCACCGTGCGCCGGGCTATATTATATCCTTTCTCCTGTAGAGTTTCTGTAAGTTTTTCATCGCTAAGGGGGCGCTCTTTGTCTTCAGCCTCCACCAGATCCGAGAGGTGCTTTTTTACTTCGCGGGTAGAAACTTCTTCTCCGCTATCTGTACTCAATGCTTCACTAAAGAAAAACTTAAGCCGGTAGGTACCAAATTCGGTTTGTACAAACTTGCTATTGGCTACGCGGCTGACGGTAGATATATCGAGACTTGTTTTTTCAGCTATATCTTTTAATATCATAGGGCGCAGGGTGGTTTCATCTCCACTAAGGAAAAACTCCTGCTGATGCTCCATGATGGCTTCCATGGTATGAATCAGGGTGTGCTGCCTTTGTTTTATGGCGTCAATAAACCATCGGGCCGCATCAATTTTTTGTTTTATAAACAGCACAGCCTCCTTTTGTCGCTTATCCTTTTTACTGCCCCGGTCGTATTCTTTCATCAAATCCCGGTAGCTTTCGCTCACACGCAACTCGGGGGCATTACGACTATTAAGAGTAAGTTCTAAGGCTCCATTGTTGTTGAAGATAAAAAAATCGGGTATTACATAGGTCTCGGCCTTATTTACGGTACCCATATTGCTCCCGGGTCTTGGGTTCAGTTTCACGATTTGCTGGATCACGTTTTTCAAACCTTCTTCATCCAAATCCAAACCCTTTTGAATTTTCTCATAGTGCTTTTTAGAAAACTCGTTGAAATACTTTTTTATAGCTTTAATAGCCTTGTCGGCATCTTTTCCTTCTGCTTTTTGTCGTTTCAGTTGCAGTAGAAGGCACTCTTGCAGGTCTCTGGCGCCCACACCGGCCGGGTCAAACTGCTGTACCTCTTTAATCATTTTTTCCACTTCCTTTTCCGTGGTTTCTATGTTTTGTCTGAAGGCCAGGTCATCCACAAGCGCATTGGTGTCTCGCCTCAGGTATCCGTCTTCGTCAATACTGCCAATAATATGCTCGGCAATTTTTCTTTGTGTATCATCTAAAGTAAGTAATCCGAGTTGTGCGGTTAAATGATCGTAAAAACTAAAGCTGGTTTTTATGGGGATTTGCCGGTCTTCGTCTGTATCTGCATAGTGATCGTCTCGGGTGCGGTATTCTGCCACTTCCCCGTCATCGTCATACATATAATCGCTCACATCTATTGTGTCATAGTCGCTGGTATCTTCAGCGTCATCCAATTCAGATCCCGGCTCCTCATCATACTCCTCATCATCCGTTTTAATGTGATCTTCTTCTTGTTCCAATGCCGGATTTTCCTCTATTTCTTCCTTGATTCGCTGATCCAGATTTGCAGTAGGCACCTGCAACAATTTCATTAATTGAATTTGCTGGGGTGATAATTTTTGTAAGAGTCGTTGCTGAAGAGACTGCCCTAATGCCATAAAAAAATCGCCGTTTGTATCAAAAATCAAGCCAAAATGCAAATATATATAGAATATCGAAAAAACGGCTCTTTTCAACTCCTTTCTACTGAACAAGCGCCCCTTGCAGGCAGAAAAAATATGATTTTTTCACCGGTTCCCCGCCAACAAAAGAACCCTACTTCCATATTTCTGCTGTTCTGGAAAAATGTCAACCAATTGAAAATGAATACGGAAAGAAAGTAGATTTATTGTTGTATTGTTACTGTTTTTACGACTTAAATGGGTAGAAAAAGAGGCAAACACCCAACAATTGCTTATTTTTAACCCCTTGTAGCTAATATTGAACCAACCTTTTATGAAAATGAAACGATTCTTATTCCTTGTAGCCTTTTTTGTTCCTTTTTTTGCAATGGCTCAGCGTACCAGCAATCTTCCTGCCGAAAAATGGGTGGACAGCGTATATAAAAGTCTCAGCAAAGATCAGCGGATTGCTCAGCTCATGATCATTCGGGCACATTCGAACCTGCCTCAGGATCATATTAATAAAGTTGTAAACGATATTAAGAAATACAATGTAGGCGCTCTTTGCTTTTTCCAGGGTGGCCCGGTACGGCAGGCTAAACTCACAAATTACTATCAGTCTATTGCCAAAACCCCATTAATGGTAACGATTGATGGCGAATATGGGTTAGGAATGCGCTTAGATAGTGTAGAGCGCTATCCCTACCAAATTACGCTGGGTGCGTTGCAGGATTCTTCTTTAGTGTATAAAATGGGGCTTGCCATTGGGGAGCAGTGCAAGCGTTTGGGGGTTCATGTAAACTATGCCCCAGTGGTAGATATCAATAACAACCCCGATAACCCGGTAATAGGATTTCGTTCCTTCGGCGAAGATAAATATACCGTGGCCAAAATGGGCATCGCCTATATGAAGGGGATGCAGGATGCGGGCATCATGGCCTCTGCAAAACACTTTCCCGGGCATGGAGATGTGGCTGTTGACTCCCATTTAGACCTGCCTGTTATTAATAAAACTCAATATCAATTGCAACAGGTAGAGCTATACCCCTTTAAAGAGCTCATCCGGGCCGGTGTGCAAAGCGTAATGATCGGGCACCTGTTTGTTCCTTCTATTGATAACACACCAAACCGGGCCACTTCCATTTCTAAAAACGCAGTTACAGGTTTATTAAGAAATGAATTAGGATTTCGCGGCCTCACTTTTACAGATGCTTTAGAAATGAAAGGCGTAGCCAAATACTTCCCCGGAGGTACCATTGCTGTGGAAGCCCTGGTTGCCGGAAACGATATGCTTTGCCTGCCCGAAAGCGTACCGGGTACCATTACCGCCGTGCAGGCAGCCATCAAAAAAGGCCGATTGAGCTGGAAAGACATTGAAGAAAAAGTGCGAAAAGTATTGTTGGCAAAATACAATCTGGGCCTCAGCAACCTAAAACCCGTGGAGCTGACCCACCTAACCCAAGACCTGAACTCCCAAACAAAAAACATACGGGAAGATGTAGCCAGGCAGGCAATTACCTTGCTGCGGTTGACACAACCCAATACGTTCCGAAACGATTTTTTTACACTGCCTTTGACCAGGCAGAAAAAAATTGCCTATATAGCCTTTGGAGAAAACATTCATCAAACCCTGGCAAACCGGCTGAAGAATGATTTAAACGCAGACGTTTACCAAATAAAATACTCCGATGCTATCGGAAAGGCGGGCACCGTGGTAAAATTGGTAGAACAGGGGCGCTACGATGCCGTTGTTATTGGTTTTCATAATATAGGCCTTAGAAAAGGCAGTACGAATTTCGGCATATCCGCCGCTGCTTTAAAAAACTGGTACACCCTTAATAAAACCAACGCCATCACGCTGCTATTTGGCAATCCGTTGGCAGCATCCAATTTTTGCACGGCCAAATCCTTAGCAATACTGTACGAAGATGACGCTTCTTTTCACAACCAGGCAGCCAATTGGTTACAGGGTCAATTTGCAGCAAAAGGCAGTTTGCCCGTAACGGTCTGCAACTGGAGCTATGGTGAGGGTTTAAAACTGGCATCAGGCCCCGAAGCGAGTATGAGCTCTGTAGATGATATTCGGTTTGCTGCTGTGGACTCTATTGCATTAGACGGTATTCAAAAAGGAGCCTATCCGGGTTGTGTGGTACTCGCTGCAAAAGATGGAGAGATTGTTTTTCACAAAGCATTTGGGCATTATACCTATGATTCCGGTTCGGCACCGGTGCGGCTGCAAAGTATTTATGACCTGGCTTCCGTTACAAAAACATCTGCTACCACTCTGGCTATCATGAAGTTATACGATCAGGGGAAAATTGGTCTTACTGACCGTTTAGACCAACACCTGCCCTGGACTAAAAAAACGAATAAAGCCAGATTAACTATCGAAGATGTTTTATTGCATCAGGCAGGAATGGTCCCCTTTATTGCCTTTTATAAAGAGACAATTGATAGCAGCGGCACACCCCGTGCCGATCTGTACCGTAGCGCCCCCGAAGAAAACTTCAGCACCCAGGTTGCCAACAACCTGTATATCCGCAACGATTGGAACGATACCATTTGGAAAAGAATCCTCGCCAGCGATGTAAATGCACCCGGTAAAAAATACGTGTACAGCGATAACGATTTTTGGTTTTTGGGAAAAATTGTAGAAGCCGTAACGAAGCTGCCATTAGACCAATACGTTCGGGATAGTTTTTACATTCCTATGAATATGACTACCACAGGGTACCACCCCCTGGAACGATTTTCTAAAAATGAAATCGTGCCCACCGAGCTGGAAAGCCATTTCCGAGGTCAATTAATACAGGGAACGGTACACGATGAGGGAGCCGCCTTAGGGGGTGGAATAGCAGGCCATGCCGGTTTGTTTTCTGATGCGTTTGACCTGGGCAAAATGTATCAAATGCTTTTAAATGGCGGAGAACTGAACGGCCACCGGTTTTTAAGCTGGCAGACTGTTCAATTATTTACCGGTTATCAAAGTACTTTCAGCCGTCGGGGCTATGGCTTCGACAAACCAGAAAAAGACAATACCACCAATCGCGATCCCTATCCCAGTACATTAGCTTCGGCACAAACCTATGGCCATACCGGTTTCACAGGAACCTGTGTGTGGGTAGATCCCCGTTACAATATTTTATATATTTTTCTTTCCAACCGGGTAACCCCAACCCGCAACAACCCCCGCCTGGGTAGTATGAACATACGGGGTAAAATACAAGACGCCCTCTACAGAGGATTAGGGATAACCGGTTGATTTTTATAATTGTACGGTTCATGTTCCTGCCAAAAACAAGAAGGTTATAGAAAATAGGTTTCATCCTATTGCCTCAATTGCATAAAAACACTTGGAAATGATGGTGGTGCAAGATGTGATATTTTCATAAGTAAAGG
>JBDHYK010000108.1:0-10442 GCA_039811305.1 Niabella sp. | reverse complement strand
CATACCACCATACTCGAACAGAGTGTCTGTACTGATAAAAAAATTGTTAAGGGCAACCTGCCTGTCTCCATGACGAAAGTTGAGGGTTCCCCGACAATTTAAGAACGTATTGCCGAAATAAATATTTTCCTGAGACTTTCCGGTAATGATCTCGGGTTCAGAATCTTGCCGGATAAAAATATTGGAGTCAATCAGGCAACGCCCTATATCATTCCGGTAGTAACCTATTCGTATTCCGCCACCTGCGTTACCTGGTTTTTTGGGATTGGAAAAAAAGCAATGATCTACCCGATGATACATAGCAGGGCCGCCGGTAAGCGTATCTTTTTTAAAATTATTGTTTAGGTTAATCACCTGGTCAAACGTAAGTTTATTCACAAAGCTGCAATGATCAATACGGCAATGTGTGGGAACCTTTCCTTCTGGGGTTAATGAAGTAGTAATATAGGCAGAATGAGCTTCGTCAAAATTATTAAACATACATTCCGTAACACGGTTAAAACTGCCGTAAATAGCAATGAGCCCGGGACCGTGTGACTTCCATCGTTTGGGATCTCTGGATCCTTCTTTAAAATAGATGCCTTTCAACACAATGTGTTCACCTCTCAGTTCCACTGCTACATCGCCTTCGAAAGAAACTTTTCCTGAGTTTTCTGCACCAATTTCAATAGGACGACCCGCCTGTCCCGATTGCCTTACAATGAGCCGGATGTTTTTGTAGCTACCGTCCTGCAACAGCAGGCGGTCGCCTGGTAGCAAACCGGGTACTGCGGCTGTAAGCTCAGCAACAGTAGCCACACGCAGGTCCCTCGCTTGGGCAAAGTTTGTTACAAACAAAAGGACGACAATTAAAAAAAAACAGGGTTTCAATTTCATACCGTTTTATTATGGGTATTTTCTTTCCATATCCCTTCCAATTACGTTCATGCGGTGTTTTAAAACCTGAAACGAATCGGGAGCCGAGCTGTACCATCTCGGTGCTTCCAGCCCTTTCTCCCAGTTCTCCAGCCTGGCTAAAAGTTTTTTCACCAATTTAGGATGTTTGTTTGCAAGATTTAATTTTTCAGTACTATCCTTTTTCAGATCAAATAGTAAAATTGGGTTCGATGGTACTCGTATCAACTTCCAATTGCCCGAGCGCACTGCGGCAGCAATGCCCCGTCTCCAAAATAAATCTTGATGGGGTGCTTTTTTTGGATTGGATAAATAGGGGAGGAGGTTGACCCCATCTGTTTTGTACCTGGGAATTTCAAATCCGGAAATAGCTGCAGCAGTGGGCACAATGTCTAATGCTGAAACCGCCTTATTATAAACCGTTCCTGCCTGAATTTGTCCTGGCCAGCGCATGATAAAGGCTACACGAATACCGCCTTCCCATTTAGAACCCTTCATTCCACGTAAAGGGCCATTATCTGAACCGTTGTTTGTGGCTCCCCCATTGTCGTTTAAAAAGAAAACCAGGGTATTATTATCAATTTGGTTTGCTTTTAATGCATCCATTATTCTTCCAATGCCATCGTCCATATTCGCCATCATAGCGGCGTAGGTTTTTCGGTTATTCTCCATACTATTCGGGAACCGGGCCAGATCGCTTGGTTTTGCTTCTAAAGGAGTATGCACGGCATTGTAGGCAAGATAGATGAAGAACGGCCTGCTTTTATTTTCCTGAATAAAAGACAGTGCTCTGTCTGTGAACATATCTGTTGTATAAGTAACTTGTTTTTCGGGCACAATATGATTGTTATCGTATAACGCATAATTATCATTTGGCAGTTTGGTATAGTGGAAAAACTCCCGATGTCCTTCTTTAAAACCGTAGAACTCATCAAAACCCCGGTTCAATGGGAAATAGGCAGCACTGCTTCCCAGGTGCCATTTACCAATTGCAAGCGTTCGATAGCCTGCTGACTGCAAATAATCACCAATTGTTTTCTGATGGAGTTCCATACCCAAATCATCTTGGGTGAACCCTTTGGCTAAGGCTCCCGACATATTGTGCTCAAACCCAAAGCGCTGTTGATAGCGACCTGTAAGCAGCCCGGCGCGCGATGGTGCACAAACCGAGGCTGTAACATACGCATTGGTAAATTTTGCGCCCTCGCTGGCAAGCCTGTTAATATTTGGCGTAGGAATTTCTTTGCCTCCGTAACATTCAAAGTCGTTGTAGCCGGCATCATCTGATAGAATGACGATAATATTGGACTGATTTTGCGCCGGCAAGCTGTTCGAAAACAGAACCAGCAGAAAGAATATACTAAAAGGAACTATTTTTTTGAAAAGCATTTTGTTTATTTTAATGTTAACGTAGTGGTACTGCCGGTGTAATGGCCTTCGGGTAACCTTACCTTCAATTTACGCTGTGTTATCGTTCCCACAGAAATTTCAACTTGTAACTGTGAAAGTTTCTGCGTAGGATCTGCAATACTAAGTTTTACTTCCTTTTTGTCGGTATAAGCAAGTTGTAATACACAAGCCTGATCCGTTTCAATGGTAATATCGTCTGTTTTAAGAAGCCCGGGTTCAAAAAACGTAGCTTGTACGATCCCCAGGTTTTTGTGTTCCACAGCCTGCAATTTTTCGGTATTACTGATGATGTGGATGGAACTGTGGTCAAATTGATTCATTTCTTTTTCCGAAATACCGGGAACAACGATATAGGCATAGGTTTTTGCCTGTGGTGCCAACCCATGATGGATCCATGTTTTGAAAACGGAACCTTTTACTTCTCCTTTATTATTTTTGTTGATCGTGGTCCAGTTGCCACTTTGCACATTTGTTGAAACCGAAACCTCTGTATTTTCTTTAAAAATATAGGCGACGCTGTCATGCCACACCCAGTTTATATTAGAAAAAGTACCTGGTTTTTTAAGGAGGTTGGTACCCTCTTTTGTATTGGTTACAACTTTTCCCCGATTCCAGCATTGGTTCACTGTGGTGGTGATGGGTTGAGGTGCCTTACTTCGAATTCCCGATCCAAGGCAAACAATTTCTTTATCAAAGAAAAAATAGCTTTTCTTTGCGGCTACATCATCATAGTTCTGTGTATAAACGGTAATACCAAAAAGGCTATCACTAAGCCCGCCAACAAAATCGGTACTACCATAGATGCCCCAGTTTTTTTTCATGGTTACCGCGGTATCATAGTCTCGTGCAGTAACACCCGGTATTTTGTCCCATTCCCAGGCGGGCATAATATTAAAATATTCATCGCCTCTTCTTACTAAGTTCATGGAAGCGTCTGGAAGTACGGTGCCTAACAGATTTTCGTTATTCCCACTTTCTGTGCGCACCGATCGGGTAGAAACAGTTCTTACATTAAAAGAGTAGCCTGGTCGTACGTGTTGTGTATAATCTCCACGCCAATAATAATAATGTACCGGTTTTAGCTTATAAGATGCAGCTTCCTGTCCAGACACTCTCTTTCTGATCGCTTCAATCTCCTCTGTTTTGTCGGGATTCACTCGGCTAACATTGACCAGCAAGCCCGATTCGCCCGCTTCATCAGCCAAAGACCTGCGGTTTAATCCGTTGGGCCTGGAAATTCCTCGTCCTTCGGTATTGTAGTCGGTATAGCCACCACGTAGTGCATGAGCAAATGTGTTAAAAAAGAATTGATTCAACAGCTTATGCTTCTCAGGGTTTAAGGCATATTTTGTGCCTGTAAGCCAGGCTGCCACGTTGTACCCTCCCGAAAGAAATACCAGGCCATAGGACGAAATCATTAACTGCTCTTTATGTTGAAAGTAGGAATAATCGTATTGCAAACCTTCGCCTGTAGTAAATTCGATCGGTTGAAAGGCTTCAAGTACCGCCATGTTCATTAGTTTTTCATTATCGGTAATTAATGCCCGATAAATATAATGGATGGCGATGTCCAGTTTGTTAGCACCGGTAAATGAAAACGGAGATTGTGTGCTTTGCATTCTCGACAAGATTGCCTGTTGCACATCGGTTGGCAACGGGCGGTTGGTGGAACCTGTTAATAGCAGAATCCGACCCAGATATTGGGGCGTTGCTATGTCATTATGCCACCAATTGCTGCTGGTAGGGTTCTTCAGATACCAAAAAGCGAGGCCTTTTGTCAGCTTGTCGTATAAGTCTGCATCTCCTTTGTAAATGCTTTTAGGATTGGAATAAGCAAGAGCCAATTGTTGCAGCCGCTCTAAATGTGAAATGGGCTGCCATTTACTGGCGTCTTTTGACTCGTATAAAATTCCGGTCCAGCTACCATCGGCATTCATGTTTTTGTATGCCAATACTGCCTTAGTAATTTGAATTTCATTGTTTTTATTGTATAACTCGGAGAGAATCCGCTCTTTGATAAGAACCAGATCCTTCTGAGCCACACCTACCAATGGGAAAGCAAATAGCAAGAAGATATATAGAACTTTTTTTATCATACGATTAAACTAAGCAAAGGCATTTTGTTTGATTACCACCCCGGATTTTGATCAGCGGCTGTGATGGCCTTGTTTACCGACATTTCAGCGGAAGGAATTGGGAACAATAAGTGCTTTGGAGCTACGTTGGTACCCGCTAAGCCGCCAAATTTGAAAGAAGGATTCGTAGCATCAGTGGCTATTTCGTTGCCAATGCTGCTCATGGTGGTGGTAAAAATACCCCAACGAATCAGATCGGCTTTTCTTAATGCCTCGAAACAGAGTTCTCTTGCCCTTTCTTCCTGAATGAAGGTTCTAAACTCGGTTTTGCTCAATCCTGAAGGAGCATCCGCCTGGGCATTGCTGGCATTTATGTTCACACCGTAAGCACGTCTTCTAACTTTATTTAAAGCATCGTAGGCTATATTTGTGGGTCCGGTAACTTCGTTTTCAGCTTCAGCAAGCATCAGTAGCACATCTGCATACCTAAGGATTGGGAAATTGATAGGGGTATAGTTTTTGTTTTTTGGGAAGAGTTTTTCGAACGAACGACGGAATTTTCCAACGTTTCGGTTATAGATCTGCGCTGCCGTCCAATTGACGCGTGCAAAAGGAGAGGAAGTATTGTATCTGAACGGCGCGATAGCCCAGTCTCTTCTTAAATCTCCATTGCCATATCGAAGGAACTGTCGTTTTGTTACATTCACAAACCCATAAGAATACCCAACAGAGTCTGGCGTTTCCAAAGTAAACTGAATGCCCACTGTGTTTCCTAAACGCCCAGCCTCCAGAAATGCATCGCTGATGCGGTTGCCAGAGAATGAGGCCTCCCACATGCTTTCTTTTATGTCATAAATATCCTGAGAGAGATTGATGAAAATTTGACTATAGGCCGAGTTTGTGAGATTCGCATCAAAACTGGTGCGTAGCTGATGCTCGTTTGAGGCTTCTACTTTTTTTGCCCAACTAAGCGCTTCGGCGTATTTTGAAGCATCATTGATGGGTTCTCCTGCCATGGTAAGGCAAACGCGCGCCAGAATACCCTGGGCAGCAGTTTTTGATATTCGGCTGGAGTTCGTGTAGGCTGAAGCAGGCATCAGCATTGCCTCCGCATCTGTCATATCTTTAAGTACCTGAGCATACACTTCTTTCGCCGGAGTTCTGGCAATATCAACTTGCGAAACCGAACCTTGTTGCGCAATTTTCAGAGGAACGCCACCAAAATTACTCACCAGTAAAAAATGATAATATCCTCTCAAAAACAGAGCTTGTCCTAAAATGGCGGCTCTTTCTGTTTCATCCATTTTGGGTTTATTTATATTGGCAATCAAAACATTGGCTCTTTCAATACCCTGATACAAAGTGGCCCACAATCCTGCTATTTCGGCGTTGCTGTAATCAAAATTATAAACCTGGGTTCCGGTAGTTTGTGCAGAGCGATTCCAAAAAGCTTCGTCTGTAGCAATCGTAAGATTTGCAAACAGATTGTTGCCATAAGTCGTTTCGTAACTAAGGGCATCATATACCCCTATGAGGCCGGCATTCAACTCATCGGCATTGGAATAATAGGTTTCAGGGGCCAGAAAATCGGTTGGTTTTGTGTCTAAAAATTTCTTACAGGAAAATAGCACACCTATTGTCAACAGAAAGAATATAGATTTAAAATATTTCATCGTATAGCTATTTAAACGTTTATAAAGTTACATTGATCCCAACTGTTACGGTTTTTGCCCGGGGATACGGCGACCAGTCAAACCCCGGTGTAAGCGCAGAGTTATATGTGTTTACTTCCGGGTCAATTCCTGTGTATTTTGTCCAGGTGAGTAGGTTTTGCGCAGATACGAATAATCTGGCCGTATTAAATTTGACTTTACCCAAAAGGCTTTTTGGAAAATTATATCCCAACGAAAGCGTTTTTAACCTCAGGTAAGAAGCATCTTCAACATGTTTTGAAGAATAACCGCCTCCCTGGTATCCGCCAGTTCGGAAATTGGTTGAGGTTGGGTTGTCAACCGACCACCTGTCTGCGTAGGAGGCAAACTGGTTTAGGTACGACTTATTCAAAGCATTGCCTTCAAACATCAGGTTGTTCACGTTCAGAACATCATTGCCGTACGACCATTGGAAAAACACATTCAAATCAAATCCTTTATACGTAAAGTTGTTATTGATACCGCCTTGATGCAGTGGAGTTCCATCGCCTATAACCGCATAGTCTGCCGAGTTCACCACCTTGTCGCCGTTGAGGTCTTTATATTTTATATCGCCTGGTTTTATATTGGCTCTTGCGTTTCCATTGGTTGTTACGTTTTCTTTAAGTGTATAGGTGCCGTTGCCGTTATCATTAAAATCGCTCAATTGGTACACGCCATCCCACTGAAAACCATACATTTGACCGATCGGCTGGCCAAGTTTTGCGATATAGGCGGGAACTTTGTTCCAGTTATTGTCCCACCAGATGGTGGTAAGCATCTGGGTTTGTCCTTCATTCAACCCTAATACTTTGTTGCGGTTGAAGGCGATATTGAAGTTGGTAGACCACTGAAAGTCTTTACGGGTAATATTTTTGGTGTTCAACGTAAGCTCTAACCCTTCGTTTTGCACGCTTCCAATATTTTTAAATGCAGAACCATAACCTGAGGAGGGGGGCATGTCTGCCAATATCAACAGATCCTTTGTTTTTTTGCGATACACTTCTGCTGTGAAAGTAATGTCGTTTTTAAGGAAACCGAGGTCTAACCCAATATTGGTTTCTTCGGTAGTTTCCCATTTCAGGGCCGGGTTGCCCAAAGCAGTTAAACCGGCGCCTCTAAGTGGATCATTCCCAATGGTATAGGCCATTCCAACGGGCAAATCAAGTGTAGAGTAGGAATCGAAATCTCCCACACGGTTGTTTCCGTTTTGCCCATAACCCAAGCGCAATTTACCGTCTGAAAGAAGCCCCAGGTTTTTAATAAAATCTTCATTATAGAATCTCCAGGCCAAGGACAGGGCCGGGAAATAGCCCCATCGGTGCCCTTGTTTAAATCGAGACGATCCATCCGCCCTAAAAGAGCCTGTCAGGTAATAAAGCGATTTGTAGTTATAGTTCACCCTGCCTACGTAAGAAAGTAGAGTCCAGGTGCTGCCGTATGCTGTGGGTGCCTGGGGTGTACCCTGATCCAGCCCATGCAAACCTAAGGATTCGTTGGGCAATTGCGTTGCCCCAATTCCATATACGTTATAATTGGAACCCTGCTCCGAAACTACTCCGGTTAAGCCCAGATTATGAGAACCGAACCTTTTGTTGTAAGAAAGGATATTTTCATTAACCCAGGTATTGCGTTTGTAAAACAGTATCGAACCATTTACTTTATTTGCGGTTCTGAAGTTCCCGTATTGCGTGTTACTGTTATTAAAAGATTCGGCAACTCTGTCATACACGGTAATGCCGCCCGTGGTCCGAAATTTTAGTCCGGGTAAGATGTTATACTCAAGATAGGCATTGGCATACAGATTATTTATTTTTTGTAAACGGTGGAGGTTTTTCAGATTCATCACCGGATTTACCCTGTAGTCGTTGGAGCCATCAACGTCCTGATCAAAAAGCTCATCCATAATATCAATATCGGAACCTTCCACCGGCCGATAGCCCCATACACTATACATTACATTGGTAGTGGCGCTGTTGGTGGACTGAGACGGCGACATACCCGTTTGCCTTGTAAACGCATAATTAGTAATGACTCCGGTTTTAAACTTTGCGCTTAAAACCTGATCCAGAGCAAACCTACCCTGGTATCGGGAGTAATTGGAGTTGATGATAATACCATCCTGGCTCAGAATATTTCCCGAAATTGCATATTTTGTATTCTGATTACCACCTCGCACCGCCAGGTTATGATCGCGCATGGGTGCAGTTTTTAACACCAGGCCTTGCCAGTCAATAGATTTAGCTGTTTTGTAATAATCAAGCGTTCTTCCCGGTTTTTCCAAATAAATATAGGTAGGGCTGGAGGTAGTATTAGAACCGTCGCGCTCTAATTGTTGAACCAGAAATTCGTAAGGTGTCATCATTTCCATTGTTTTAACCGCACGTTGTACCCCGTAAGTAGTTCCTATATCAATAACAGGAGGACCTGCTTTACCTTTTTTAGTTGTAATCATGATCACTCCATTGGAGCCACGTGAACCATATATTGCAGTAGCCGAAGCGTCTTTTAATACTTCAAGAGATTCAATATCGTTTGGATTTAACAAGTTATTGTTGGGGTTTTCAACAGGAAACCCGTCAATAATATAGAGGGGTGAATTGTCCTGAGTGATGGAATTATTACCTCTGATGACAATATTGTTTCCGGCTCCCGGTTGCCCGTCGGATGATGTTACCTGCACGCCAGCCACACGCCCAGCCAGTGCTTCGTCGAAGGAGCGCACAGGAGCTTTGTTGAGGTCGGCCATGTTCACTTTGTCAATAGATACGGTTACCTCGCTTCTCCTTTGGGTTCCATAACCTACTACAACAACATCGGATAACGTGTTGGCCAAAGCCTGCAAGACAATATTGTGCGTGGGCGAACTAACTTTAATTCCATTTCTATCAAAGCCGATGGAAGTAAAGACAAGGGAATCACCGATAGCTGCGGCTAACCTGTAGGTTCCATCAATGCCCGAAGCCGTACCTGCCTGGGTACGTTTGTTTTGAATAGATACTCCGCTTAATGGAGTTCCGGAAGGATCGAAAATGGTACCGGTAACGGTCTGTGCCTCGGTAAAAAGAACCGTTACTAAAAAGGCAACCAGCAGGAAAAGTTTTCTGAATGAGCCTGTCATCGTTTGATTTTTTATAGTTATATACTAAGGTTCTAAAAAAGATATTTTATTTTGATATCGTAACAATGCTTCTAAAAAGTAATAGTCGGCATATACAAGGGGTGTATCTATTTCCGTTTGATGGGGAATACTGCCCGTAGAATGTTTTAAGAGGAAATATCCATTGGTGCCGGGTTCTGCAAGGTATTGCGGAGAGCTTAGCGACTTGAGTGTTTCAATCGCAAAATCCCGATACTTTTTCCCGGCTGCTCCCAGATACCTGCTCATTTCCAGCAAACCAGAAGCGGTAATGGCTGCAGCAGATGCATCCCGTGGTACAAAACTGAATTTTGATGCGTCGTAAGCCCAATCGGGTTGATACCCTGCCTGGTTCACATTGAAGTCCCAGTAGGGAATTTTATCCTTGGCTAAATTGGGATGATGTATATAAAAATCTGCCATTTTTTGTGCGGTTGATAAAAATCTTTTATCTCCCGTTTCTCTGTAAACAGTGGTGAAACCGTAAATGCCCCAGGCTTGTCCGCGCGCCCATTGTGAATTATCTGAAAAACCCTGATTGGTTTGCTGATACAATACCTTACCTGTAGCCGTATCATAATCCACTACATGATAGGATGAAAAATCACTTCTCAGGTGGTTTTTCATGGTGGTTTCTGCATGTTCCATTGCGATATTCTTAAACACGGGGTTCCCTGTTTTTTTTGAGGCATAGAACAGTAATTCTAAATTCATCATATTATCAATAATCACCGGGAAATACCAGGTTACCCCATTCCATGATTTTTTGGTGTTCCAGGATTTTATGGACTTTACCTTGGGGTTGTACCGAACGATTAACGATTTTGCCGATTGTACTAATATGTCTTCATATTTTTTATTATTGCCATGCCTTAATGCATTTCCGTAGCTGCAATACATCATAAAACCAATATCATGGTGGTTGGTATTGTATTGATTTTTCTCGAGACTCTCTGTCCATTTTATGGCAGCATCCTCCCATTTTTTGTTTTTGGTACCATCAAACACATACCACAGTGCGCCGGGCCAGAAGCCACCAGTCCAATCACCAATGCCAACGTAGCGGGTGCTACCATCTGCCTGTGTTGTGCGGGGGTACCGGGTTAAATCGGTGCTTTTTTGCAACATTTTTTCATATTGCTTTTCCGCTACCGAAAATACTTTGTCCATACTGCCCTTAGTAAGTATTCCTTTAGAACCGGTGCAAGACCAGGTGAAAGAAGCGTAAAGCAG
>JBDHYK010000107.1:0-10507 GCA_039811305.1 Niabella sp. | reverse complement strand
TCGGCCAATACTTTACGATCCAACTCAATATTATTGGCGCGCAGTTTATTGATGAATACAGAATAGGTCATTCCTTCTTCGCGTACAGCCGCATTAATACGGGCAATCCAAAGCGCCCTATAATCTCTCTTTTTTACTTTACGACCTACATAGGCGTAAGTCATTCCTTTTTCTACAACGTTTTTAGCAACGGTAAACACGTTTTTACGCTTACCATAAAAACCTTTGGCTTGTTTTAATACTTTTTTTCTGCGGGCTTTAGAAGCAACAGAATTTACAGAACGTGGCATATCTTAATCAGTTTTAGAATTAAAAAAATTAGTGCTGGCAGCGGGTGATTACTTCAACCGCAACAAACGTTTTACAAAGTTCATGTTAGAAGCATGTACTTCACCGGGAATACGCATATGACGTTTTCTTTTGGTGGATTTTTTTGTAAGAATGTGGCGTCTAAAACTTTTCTGATGCATGATTTTTCCAGTAGCCGTAACTGTAAAGCGTTTTTTGGCGCTGGAATTTGTTTTAACTTTAGGCATGATACCTTTTAAATTTAATTGTTACACCTTTGAGGCGCTGGCACTCGGGTACCATCCTTTTCGAACCTCTTCAGCAATGTATCCGCTTTAAAACGGTCGGCAAAGGTAAGGATATATTCTCGTTTTACGATAGTTTTTTGTACTTTTGCCCGTTTTACAAAAAAAAATATATTGAAAATCATAAACTTAGCTGATTTTTTCAGATGATCGTACTTTTACAATGCTCCGACAGGGTGGGCTTAGTGGCCGTTATTGCACGGGTGGTTGCCGACAGCAACCTTAATATTATTTCCATGAGGGAATATGTGAACACCAACGAAAACCGATTTTACATCCGATTGCAGATCGAAGGCAGCCCCGATGCAGCTTCCCTAAGAAAAGGACTCTTAGATGCGCTACCCGATGACACTGAAATCATCATCAACCCGCTACCTCAAAAAAAGGTGATTGTTTTGGTTACAAAAGAATATCATTGCCTTGGCGACATATTATTAAGAAATTTTTTCAATACCCTGGGGGCATCCCTGCAATGTGTTATTGGCAATCATGACAACCTAAAGCAACTTACTGAAAAATTTGATATCCCCTTTCATTTCATATCGCACGAGAACAAAACCAAAGACCTGTTTGAACAGGAGCTTTCCTCCATCATTAACAAATACGAACACGATTTTTTGGTGCTGGCAAAGTTTATGCGTATTCTGTCGCCGGGTTTTGTAGCCAGTTACCCCATGAGGATCATCAACATCCATCATTCTTTTCTGCCCGCTTTTGCAGGTGCCCGCCCCTACCGCCAGGCTTATGAACGTGGCGTGAAACTAATTGGCGCCACTGCCCATTTTGTAACCAACGACCTGGACGAAGGCCCGATTATTGCCCAACAAATTATTCCTATTAACCACTCGCATAGCGTTGCCGACATGGTTACTTTAGGCAAAGAAATTGAAAAATCTGTACTCGCCAAGGCGCTTCAGTTGATTTTTCAGGACCGGGTGATGGTATTTCAAAACAAGACGATTGTTTTTGAAAATTAGGTTACTAAAAACAGGCAAAAACCTGCTAAAAATCATATCCTTTTTCATTATTCTGCACCCAATAAGCTATAACTTTATGGCTCACCAATCTTGCATTAAAAATGAAAAAAATAACAGTTCTCCTCGCTGGTTTTGCAATTGCAGGTTTCATAATGATTAGCTGTCAGTTTGAAGATAAATCCACAAACCAGGGTGTGGTAGTGAAATCTAACACAGAGGAATATGACACCACCAAAGGTGTTGGTTTTTACACACCAGAAAATCTAATTTTGGCAGAAGAAATTAATGAACCCCTTGCCATGCAGGGAAAAGCATTGCACGAAAAACTTTGCGCCTCCTGCCATACATTAGACACAGAAACCTTAGTTGGACCCGGATGGAAAGGGTTAACAAAAAGACGAAATGCCGCTTGGATTATGAACTATATTAACAATCCCGAAGCAATGATAGATAAAGATAAGCAACTACGCGAAGTATATGAGAAGTGTTATATCCGAATGCCCGACCCTCATCTGAACGATGACGAAGCCCGGAGTTTGCTGGAATTTTTCCGTTATAACGACCTTGCAAAGAAATAAAAACTGCTCCCGCATTTTTTATTAAGTAAAAAAATTGTTTCTAACCATTTATCCCTGATTGTTTTTTGTGGTTCCGAAATAAAGAGTTACTTTTAAAAGATGGTACGATGTCTCATGATTAAAATCATCTAAATATTATGATTGCAGTCATAATAACCTAAAATTTAAATATCAACCTTTGTACATTCAAAAAATCACAATCAAACAATGAAAAAAATAACAATTATTTTCTCGGCAATTGCCTTGAGCCTATTGGTTGCCTGCGGTGGCAGCGAAACCAAAACCACTGAAAATGCCGGTGGTGAAGCATCTGGTGATGCTACTGCAAATACTGAAAACTACGACCCGCACAGAGGTGAAGGGAAATGGGATCATGATAATTTGAATTTAACGGCCAACGTAGATGCCAACATGGCTGCCGAAGGCAAGAAAATATATGATGTAAAATGTGCATCCTGCCACAAAACCACCGACGAAAGGCTGGTAGGTCCCGGATGGAAAGGGGTGACAACCCGGCAAAAACCAGCCTGGATTATGAATTTCATTACCAATCCGGATGCAATGATTGATAAAGACCCAGAGTTGCAGGCGCAGTTAGAAATCTGTCTGGTAAGGATGCCGAATCAAAACCTAACAGACGATGATGCCCGCCATCTATTGGAGTTTATGAGACAGAATGACAGTTCGAAATAGGTTTTCAAAGCAACTAAAACTACAAACTTTTATATATGAAACGATTCATTCACATTTCGCTGGTAGCTGCGATAGTAGCTTCTGTGCCGTTTTTCTTTAATTCCTGTAAACCTAAAAATGCCGGTAGTGCCGTTAGTGCCGATGCAGCACAAAAAGTGTATGTGGCGCCCGGAAAATACGATGAGTTTTACAATTTCGTATCGGGTGGGTTTAACGGACAAATGGGTATTTATGGCCTGCCAAGTGGCCGGTTGTTGAAAGTGATTCCTATTTTTTCAGTTGACCCTGAAAATGCATGGGGATATAGCGAAGAAACCAAGCCCATGCTGGAAACCTCCCACGGGTTTATTCCCTGGGACGACCAACACCACATGGAACTGTCGCAAACCGATGGTGAGGTGGATGGCAGATGGATTTTTGCCAACGCCAATAACGTACCCCGTATTGCAAGGGTGGATTTAAAAACTTTTAAAACCGCTGAAATTATCGAACTGCCCAATAGCGCAGGGAACCACTCCTCTCCGTTTATTACTCAAAACACGGAGTATGTGGTAGCAGGCACGCGGTTTAGTGTTCCAGCCGATGATCAAAACGGAGACGTACCTATTGCCAGTTACAAAGAAAATTTTCAGGGAACCATTAGTTTTGTAAGCGTGAATAAGGAATCAGGTGCCATGGACATCGCATTCCAACTTCGTTGTCCTGCTGTAGATTTTGACCTTGCCCACTCCGGTAAAGGCAAATCTGGCGATTGGTTCTTTTTCTCTTGCTACAACACAGAAAAAGCCCATACTTTATTGGAAGTAAATGCTTCTCAAAAAGATAAGGATTTCATTATGGCTGTAAACTGGAAAAAAGCCGAAGCACTGGCAAAATCGGGTAAAGGCAAGAAACAATCCGTAAAATACGCACACAATACGTTTGACGAGAAAACCCATACCGGAAAGTCTGAAATTAAAACAGAAGTTACTGTTTTAGACATTCGTCAGTTGCAGGATGAGGGGATTGCCTACTTTATCCCCTGTCCAAAATCTCCACACGGATGCGACGTAGATCCTACCGGAGAGTACATTGTGGGAAGTGGTAAATTAGCCGCATTGATTCCCGTATTCAGTTTCGACAAAATTCAAAAAGCTATCGCCGATAAAAATTTCGATGGCGACTATGACGGCATCCCTGTAATTAAATATGAAGCCGCATTGCACGGCGAAGTTCAAAAACCCGGTTTAGGCCCTTTGCATACCGAGTTTGATGATAAAGGAAATGCAATTACCTCTTTCTTTGTATCATCTGAAATTGTTAGATGGAATGTAAAAGACCTGAAAATTATTGACAGGGCACCTACTTATTATTCTGTAGGGCACCTTTGTATTCCTGGTGGCGATAGCAAAAAGCCTTTTGGAAAATATGTTATTGCTTATAACAAAATTACCAAAGATCGTTACCTACCTACCGGTCCGGAACTGACACAAAGCGCTCAATTATTTGATATCACCGGTGATAAAATGCAACTATTGCTCGACTTCCCGACAATTGGAGAGCCACACTATGCACAAGCCTGCCCGGCCGACTTAGTGATGAAAAATTCGAAAAAAATCTATCCTATTGGAGAAAATATGCACCCTTATGTTGCTAAGGGCGAGGGAGAATCAAAAGTAGTTCGCGAAGGCAATAAAGTACATGTGTATATTACGGCCATCCGTTCGCATTTTGCTCCCGACAATATTGAAGGAATCAGAATTGGAGACGAAGTTTATTTTCACGTAACCAATTTGGAGCAAGACTGGGATATTCCACATGGTTTTGCTGTAAAAGGCGCGCAAAACTCAGAATTACTAATTATGCCAGGCGAAACCTGCACCTTGAAATGGGTTCCAGACAGA
Organism: Niabella sp.; assembly: GCA_039811305.1. Lineage (GTDB taxonomy): Bacteria > Bacteroidota > Bacteroidia > Chitinophagales > Chitinophagaceae > Niabella. The sequence goes on along the minus strand of JBDHYK010000107.1, from coordinate 5,783 downwards.
GTGGGTATCGTTCCTATTTATTGTACCGATTTCTGTAGTGCACTGCACCAGGAAATGCAAGGTTATGTTAGGGTTTCTCCCGCTGGTAGCAGCGTACCTCTGAAATGGGGTGTTGGTGCTACAGCTCCTGGAGGCACACCCACGGCTGCACCAGCCGGTGATGCTGCTTCCAAAACCGATACTACCAAAAAATAGAATTATCGTTTAGTTGGAGTTTTTATATATTTTGGTTAAGGGGGCAGTATAACACTACTGTCCCCTTATTCTTTTAAATTTAATCCCATTTTATGAGTATTGAAAATAAAAAAATGAGCAAACAGTCTAAAGCGATGGTTTTAGTAGCCGCTATTTTTTTAGCGATTGCCATCTTCGTACCCCTTTGGTATATTGATATGGATGCACCCCAATACCCCGAAGGTCTTCGCTTGCTTATTTACCCTAACACGATTGGAGGCGATGTAGAAATCATTAACGGTCTCAACCATTATATAGGTATGCAGACGCTACATGCCGAAAACTTTATTGAGTTTACGCTGTTACCCTATCTTATTGGGTTCTTTGCTGTTTTTGCAGCCATCGTAGCCTTTGTAGCAAATCGTAAACTCTTATATACCTTGTTTGGATTATTTCTAACATTCGGTGTTGTTTCCATGGTAGATTTTTACAGATGGTTATACGACTATGGTCACAATTTAGATCCCAACGCGGCCATCCAGGTTCCGGGAATGGCTTACCAGCCCCCTATGATTGGGTTTAAACAACTTTTAAATTTTGGCGTTTTTTCCTTTCCTGATATTGGTGGTTGGATGTTCATTGGAGCAGGTGTCTTACTGGCGCTTGCCGTAGTGGTAGAGTGGAAGAGAAACAAAAAAACCGTTTCTTAAACGGCCTCATCATCAATTAAATAACGAATTCTATAAATCAAAAACTGGTTTGATCTGCTTTACTGCCGGTCAGCAGCCAAAAAAACTACCTCCTACTACGGTAGGAAAAAAAGCTAAGGATGAATAGTAAATTAAAATTTCGAGATATAGTAAGCTTGTTTGTCGCTTTATGGTTCATTAGTTCTGCCTGTAATACAAAACAGGCAGAACCCATAAAGCTTAATGTGGACAATTGCGAACAGTGTAAAATGACGGTTGCCGATTTAAAATTCGCAACCGAACTTATTACCAGCAAGGGCAGGGTGTATAAGTTTGATGATTTGAAGTGTATGGTGAAATATACAAAGGAAAATCAGCTACAGAAAGCCACTTATTTCGTTCCGGACCACAACGACCCCTCTCATCTTCTCCCCGCAGAAAAGGCCTTTTTTGTGAAAGGCGACAACGTAAGAACCCCCATGAATGGGAGTATAGCAAGTTTTGCCCTGGAACAAAGTGCAAACTCATTTGCATCGGAAACCCAGGCTGCACTTATCACTTGGGAGGAGGTGATAAAGTAAACGATTCATGAAAAATTTGTTTCAGATATTGTTATTGTGCACCCTGTCGTTATGCGCAAATGCTAAATCGGTGCATGTAGGCAAAAATCTGCCTATAAAAACAATCAAAAATGGATTAGAGGCGGTAAACGATGGCGATACCCTGTTTGTACATGAAGGGACTTACAAAGAAGGTAACCTACTTATTAGAAAAGCGATTGCACTAATTGGAGTAAACTATCCCGTCCTTGATGGCGAAAAAAAATATGAAATTCTTTCTGTAAAAGCCAATCATGTATTGGTAAAAGGCTTCAAGCTCATTCGTTCGGGAAGTTCCTCACTAGAAGATCTTAGCGGAATAAAAGTATATAATAGTTATTATGTAACCATTATGGACAACATCCTTGAAGACACCTTTTTTGCCATTTATTTAGACTATTGCCGGCATAGCATTGTAAGAAACAACAACATCAAAGGGTTTGGCGACCGGGAAAGTCAGATGGGCAATGGCATCCATTGTTGGAAAAGCGACACCCTTCAAATCATAGGCAATAAAATTGATGGCCACCGCGATGGTATTTACTTTGAGTTTGTAAGTGCCAGCGTTATCTGGAATAATATCTCCATCAACAATGTTCGCTATGGGCTACATTTCATGTTCTCCAATGATGATGTGTACGTAAGCAATTACTTTAAAAATAACGGCGCGGGTGTGGCTGTAATGTATTCGAAAAGAGTGTCTATGTATAATAACACGTTTTCGCAAAACTGGGGCGATGCCGCTTATGGTTTAATGTTGAAAGAGATTTCGGACGGACATATCAACGGTAACAAATTCTTAAATAACACCATTGGCATTTTTATGGAAGGAGCCAGCAGAATGGAAGTAGAAAAAAACGTCATTTCTGCCAATGGTTGGGGAATAAAAATAATGGCCAGTTGTATGGAGAATACCCTGTCTCAAAACAACTTTGTTTCCAACACCTTCGACGTAAGCACGAATGGCACCCTTGTGCTCAATACGTTTGAAAAAAACTATTGGGATAAATACGAAGGTTACGATTTAAACAGAGATGGTGTGGGAGACATACCTTTTCATCCGCTGAGTTTGTTTTCGGTTATTGTAGAAACCAATCCACCTGCCATGATTCTTTTTAGAAGCTTTATGGTGAACCTCTTAGACAAAAGTGAAAAGCTGATTCCCAGCCTTACACCAGACAATTTTGTGGACAACCACCCGTTAATAAAACCAGTAAATTTATAGCCCTGCAAACGAACAGGTAAAGAAAGTTAGCATTGAACTTATATGATCGAAATACAAAATATATCAAAAAATTTTGGCAGGTTGGAAGCCGTGAAAAATGTCACCCTCAGCTGTAAAAAGGGCGAGTGTATTGCATTGATTGGTCCCAATGGCTGTGGAAAAACTACTCTTATTAAGTGCATACTGGGAATGGTAGTACCCAGCTCCGGCAATATTATTTTTAATGGTAAAAATATTGCCAACGATTATCTATATCGCAACCATATTGGATATATGCCACAAATTGGCCGATACCCCGATAATATGACCATTGGGCACATCATCGAAATGATTCAACAAATAAGAAAATCGAACCAACCCTTAGATGAAGACCTGCTACACGAATTTAATTTGCCTTCACTATACGAAAAAAGGATGAGAACTCTTTCGGGGGGTACCACGCAGAAAGTGAGCGCTACACTGGCTTTCCTGTTCAATCCTGATGTGCTGATCTTAGATGAACCAACTGCTGGGTTAGATCCTCTGGCATCGGAGATATTGAAGAATAAAATTATTAAAGAGAAAGAGAAAGGAAAACTAATTTTAATAACCTCGCACCTGTTGAGTGAATTGGATGATTTGGTTACAGAAATCATTTTTATGCAGGACGGTACCGTGGACTTTCATAAAACCACCGATCAGTTGATGGAGCATACGGGTGAACAAAAAATTGCTAAAGCTATTGCGAACGTTTTAAAAGGAGAAGCAAGTGAATAGGATCATCAAATACGTACTACTCGACATTGTAAAAAACAAAATGGTAATTGCCTATACGGTTCTTTTAGCTATTTTGTGTTTTAGTGCCTTCAGCTTAGAAGATAACAGCACCAAAGGTGTTCTCACCGTTCAAAGCATTATTCTGCTTACGGTTCCTTTGGTAAGTATTATTTTTTCAACAATCTATTTGTATAATAGTAACGAGTTTATGGAACTGTTGCTTAGCCAGCCTGTGCAGCGCAAGCGAATTTGGATTAGTATCTATCTGGGTCTGTCTGGATCCTTGTTAGCGGCTTTTTTGCTGGCAGCCGGTATTCCCCTGCTCTTATATGCACCTGCCAACTTAGCTTGGATCATGATTGCGATCGGCAGCCTGATCACCCTAATTTTTGTATCTATTGCCTGCTTGTGTACCATGCTTACCCGAGATAAAACAAAAGGTATTGGAATCGCCATAATCACATGGTTGTTTTTTGCACTCCTATTCGACGGGCTTTTGCTGTTTATACTATTTCAGTTTGCAGATTATCCGATTGAGAAACCGATGATAGCCCTGGCATCATTAAGTCCTATTGATCTTTCAAGAATCATGATGCAGTTGCACATGGATATATCTGCCATGATGGGTTATACAGGTGCCATTTTCAAGAACTTTTTTGGCAACCTGGGTGGATTTTTGACGGCGATACTGTTGCTTTTGTTATGGGTGGTGGTTCCGTTTTGGATCTCCCTGAGAAGATTTAAAAGGAAAGATTTATAATTTTTTTTCGATTTATTGGCAGTAAGGAGGAAGGTGGTTGAATACCAAAAACTAAAAAAATGAAAAGGGATATTACCTCCAGCTTGGATATAGAACAACTGGTAAACAGTTTCTATGACAAATTGAGGTCTGAAACCTCGTTTGCACCCCATTTCGTACACATTAGAGATTGGGATGCACACCTGATCGTCATCAGACAATTTTGGGAAAATGTAATTTTCTATACTGGCAGTTATGAGGGCAATCCGATGGAACTACACCAAAAACTTCATGAAAAATGTCCTTTAACAAAAAAACTGTTTACCCGATGGCTTACTTTGTTCAACACAGAAGTTGATCGGCTTTTCATTGGCAGTAATGCAACCACCATTAAGGAAAAAGCCAAAAATATTGCTATTGTAATGCAAGTGAAAATATTTGAAAAAGCTATACAGCCCTGAACTCCAGGTTCCTTATTTCAGAAAACTTCATCACCAGCTCCGATAACCGATGCCTGGGTATTTCAATTTCCATAACACAAAATAATTGCAATTCCTGTTTTGTTACAATACACTGTGTACTCTTAATGAGGGTAATAACTTCGTTCATTTGCGTATAATCAAATTGCAAATGGTAAGGTACTAAAACAGGTTTACGCACTAAAGGAGTAACCTGCAGTACCAATGAGGCTGCCGTTTTGTAAGCATGAATCAAACCCGGTACGCCCAGTAATGTACCGCCAAAGTAGCGAACCACTACAATCAAAATATCTGTAACCTTTTTACTGTCTATCTGCCCCAAAATGGGCCGTCCTGCGGTTCCGGAGGGTTCACCTGCATCACTTAGTCTAAAATTATTTTTGTCAACCCCGATTCTGTATGCAAAACAATGATGATTGGCTTTAGGATGTTCTTTTTTTAGCTCTGCAAAAATTGTTTTAAAATCCTCTATTGCTTTCAATGGATACGCAAACGCTAAAAATTTGCTACCCCGGTCTTTAAACTCAGCAGTACCTGCTACCTCTATCGTATTGTAAAAATCGTTTTCCGGCATCCTTATCTCCTTTTATTAGTTGAACTCAGGTTATCGTTTCCCCCATGTTTTCAAAATATTGTACCCGGTCTGTAAGAACGTCCTCCTCGCCTGTTATTCTGAAGAAAGACAGTGTGGGCGCTTCGATGCCCTGGAAAACAAATAGTTTTCGGTTGGTGATCACTTTGGCTTCGTCCCATACATCCCGTTCTACAAAAGATTGAAGCGTTTTCCTGCCTCCTTCTACAAAAAGGCTCATGATGTTCATTTCATATAATCGGCGCAGGGAGGCAGTCAAAAATTCACTCCCCTCCACTTTCAAATATTGAACAGCACCTTCGGCCTTTTCTACAAGTTGATTTAAAACAAATATTTTGGAACCGGTTTTAAAAATTTTCAGTTTCTGTGGCAATTGAAGTAAGGGGTCCATTACTATCTTTATCGGTGGCGGGCCGTACCACCACCGGTTGTCTAACAGAGGGTCGTCCTTCAATAGTGTGTTGGCCCCTGCCAAAATAGCCGTTTCTCCACTTCTCCATTTATGTACAAGTCGGTTAGTGATTTCGTTG
>JBDHYK010000106.1:0-10620 GCA_039811305.1 Niabella sp. | reverse complement strand
CCAGTCGCTATTGCAAAATATAAAAATAGAATCTTTTGGTGCATTAATTACAGAGGGCAACACCCAGGTTCTCAGACCCACATTGTATGATCTGTTAGCCAACCAGGCGCTGAGCTATTTTAAAAGTACCGAACGAGACATAACGAAGCCGGCTTATGCTTTTCAAATAGATGGGGCAGGGGCTTTCGCCCCGGCAAGCGAGTTTGTAAAGGTGCAATTCACATCTAAAGATTCGCTTTCTTTACACCAAAAGGCGCTACTGGTGTACCAGGATCTGATCCGTTTTCATTTGAACGACAAAGTACCTGATGCCCTGATTGATGCCGATATTGCAAGACTTAAATTTGTGCATAGCAATTCGGTTCATCCTCTAAAAGACCAACTTTTTTACGACGCTTTGGAGAAGATCAGCCATAAGTACTCAGGAAACGCCATAGCAGACCAGGCTGCCTTTTTAATGGCACAAATGCGTTATCACCAGGGATTAAAATACAGTGCCTATACCGACACAACTCCGCGCTACGATTTAGTAAAAGCGAAGAAAATAATTGACAAAATTTTAAACAATAACAATAAAACTGAGGGTTGGACCCATGCCTATAACTTAAATGCTCAGTTGATACGACCTAACTTCGGGTTTGAAGTTGAAAAAGTAAACCTGCCTGATCAGCCGTTTCGCATGCTGGTAGAGTATAAAAATCTTGACAAAATTTATTTGCGAATTATACCGGCAACAGACTCCCTTAAAACAGCAGTGCAAGACCTTCGTAGCGAAAATAACTACTGGAAGATGTTGGCTGCGGCTTCGCCTTATAGAAGCTGGGAGCAACCGCTTCCTGAAAATACGGACTTCCAAAACCACCGCGTAGAAATAAAAATAAATGAATTGCCCGCAGGGGAGTACTTTATTCTGGCATCGGCAAAAAAATCTTTCACTCGCGATGAAAATGTATTGGCGCTTCGCCTTTGCTATATCTCTAATATCAGCCTGGTAAATAGCAAAAATAACTTCTTTGTGCTTCACCGCAATAGCGGACAGCCACTTGCCCAGGCAAAAGTACAGGTATGGCAAAGGGAGTACGATTACAAAACTTACAAGTATTACCGCTCAAAATTCTCGAGTCATACCAGCGACAAGAATGGTCAATTTGTAATGAACGAGTTGAAAGATAACGAAAGAAGAACCCATCAAGGATTCCTGTATGAAATTGACTACGGTAAAGAAAAGTTTTTCATGGATGACGATGAGTATAATTATTATTATTACAACTCAAATGATGATGAAGTTGGAACCAAAACTACGGATAAAATCTTCCTGTTTACAGACAGAAGTCTTTATCGGCCCGGACAAACGATTTTTTTCAAAGGCATTGTACTGAACCAGGAAAATGATGGGAAGAAAGCCTCTGTGATGGAGGGGTACAGCACCCATGTTGAATTGTATGACGCAAACCGGCAAAAAGTGGATAGTCTAAAAGTCATCACAAACGAATTTGGATCCTTTCATGGAAAATTCACTTTGCCTATCGGAGGTTTGAATGGCGAATTTGAACTACGCACAAAAGACTATACTGGGAGAGTTGATTTTCGGGTAGAAGAATACAAACGCCCCAAGTTCTATGTTGATTTTGAGAAAGTAAAAGGAACTTACAAGTTTAATGAAGACGTGAGTGTGCCCGGTGTTGCAAAAGCCTATGCAGGCAACTCTATTAGCGGAGCCCGGGTAAGATATCGTGTGGTGAGAGAGCCCCGCTTTCCCTATCCCTGGTTGTTTTGGAGGGGATGGTGGCCGTCGGAAGAACCACAGGAAATTGCTGATGGTGAAGTTATTACCGATGAGGATGGCCGGTTTAAAATTACTTTTAACGCGCTGCCCGATCTGAAAATTGATGCGAAACTGGAACCCGTTTTTAATTATCGAGTGTATGCTGATGTTACCGACCTGAGCGGCGAGGTGAGAAGCGGTGAAGCAAGCATTTCGGTAGGGTATAAGGCCCTGCTTCTGAGTGTGGATCTGCCAGAAAAGCTCGCTGCCGATAAAATGAAACAACTTTCCATTCGAACAGAAAACATGGCGGGTAATTTCGAAAAAGCATCGGTTACAATCACGATTAGTAAACTTAAAACTGAGCAGCGTTTGTTGCGCTCCCGGTATTGGGCACGGCCTGATCAGTTTGCTATGACCAAGGCAGAGTACATACAATTTTTCCCCAACGATATTTATGATGATGAGAACGATCCGAAATCGTGGCCTATAGAGGCGATGGTTTTACAACAAACTATTATGACCGATTCCACCGGGATCGCGCCACTCAAAGAAACAACGTTCGCACCCGGGATGTACGTAATTGAAACGACGGCGACCGATAAAGAGGGACAGAAGATTACCGACAAGCAAACTGTAGAGTTGTATGATGCAAAGCAAAAAAACCTGGGAATTCCACAGTACATGAACGTGAAGGAGCCCGCTCCCATTGAGCCCGGTGAAAAAACGATGATTCAGTTCGGTTCGGCTGCTAATAAGCTATTTGTTGTTCAGTGTCTCAACACACCGGCTGCCCGGTTTAATTTTCTAAAAATTGATAATGAAATTCAATCGCACGAATTTGGCGCCACAGAAGCCGATCGTGGTGGGTATGGGGTAGGCTATATGTTTGTTAAAAATAATCGGCTATTTCAAAGTGGTCTTACCGTACAGGTACCCTGGACAAATAAAGAATTGAAAATTGAATATACTACCTTCCGCGATAAAGCCTTACCGGGCGCAAAGGAGAATTGGACGGTAAAGATTAGTGGATATAAAAACGAAAAACTCGCTGCCGAAATGCTGGCGGGAATGTATGACGCCTCACTGGATCAGTTTTATCCGCATCGCTGGGTAGAACCCTCTCTTTGGTACCGCTTCCACAACTCCCTACAATGGAGTGGAAATCATAATTTTGAATCGAAACAGGCCCGGGTAGATCAATCAAATTATACGAGTTCTAAAACCTTCAGTAAAATATACAGAGAGTTGATATGGACAAGATCTAATCAACGCCGTGTGATTGGATCATTAGCAGGCGGCGCACCAAGACGGGTCGTCTATAGCATAGACATGGCTAGCGTAAAGGATAGAGATTTTGCAGATCCCAGTGTTGCAGTCTTGGAGGAAAACGCCACTTATGCTGACACTTTACAAAGTAGTAGCTCTAAAAGAAAGGATGAAGAACAAGGCGGCAATCAAGGAAGCGAGGAGACTCAGGTTCGTAAAAATTTCAATGAAACTGCCTTTTTCTTTCCCGATCTGAAAACCGATGAGGACGGCAATATCAGTTTTTCTTTCACCCTGCCCGAGGCTTTAACAAAATGGAAGTTTCAGGCATTGGCGCATACAAAGGGTTTGGCATTTGGCTACAGCAGCAAAGAAATTGTTACCCAGAAAGAGTTGATGGTACAACCCAATGCACCTCGCTTTGTTCGTGAAGGAGATCATTTGGAGTTCAATAGTAAAATTGTGAACCTTTCTACTGGAGAAATTGCAGGCGTTGCCACACTGCAACTACTGAACGTGGCTACCGGCGAACAGGTGGATGGTCTATTCAACAACAAAGCACCACAACAGAATTTTAAGATCGCTCCCGGCCAAAGTCAGTCTGTAAAATTTAGCTTTGACGTACCTAATCCGTATCATGAAGCACTTACCTGGAGGCTCGTGGCCAAAGCAAATGCAAAGGGCAATGCTGCTGCACGATCAGATGGGGAAGAAAATATATTGCCAGTACTAAGCAATCGGATTTTGGTTACAGAAACGATGCCCTTGAATATGCGGGGTTTTGGGAGCAAAAAATTTGCATTTGACAAATTACTGGCCAGTGGGAAAAGTTCCACACTTGCCCATAACTCACTCACAGTGGAATATACTTCGAACCCTGCCTGGTATGCGGTACAGGCTTTGCCCTATATGATGGAATATCCCTATGATTGTGCCGAGCAAACCTGGAACCGATACTTTGCCAATACTCTGGCAACCCTTATTACCCAGAGTTCGCCTAAAATAAAGAAGGTTTTTGAAAAATGGCACAACGAAGACGCCACAGGTTTAGAAAGTAATTTGGAAAAAAACCAGGAACTGAAAGCGATCCTGTTAGAAGAAACTCCCTGGATAGTGCAGGCAAAATCAGAGACACAACAAAAAAAGAACATTGCTTTGCTGTTTGACCTGGTGCGCATGAGCCGCGAAATGAGTAGTACTTATGAAAAACTAAAGCAAATGCAAAGCCCTAATGGTGGTTTTGTTTGGTTCAAAGGCGGCCCGGATGATCGTTTTGTTACACAGTATATTATTACCGGTATTGGCCACCTAAACAAACTGAGCGGAGCGGACTCTTCCACCGAAAGGCTTAAGGATATTGTTAGCGCTGCACTTCCTTACTTAGACTATAGCATTAGAAAGGAGTATAATAATCTGAAAAAGTCAAAAGTGAACTTAGCCAAATACACACCCTCCTTCTATGTGATTCAGTACTTATACATGCGAAGCTTTTTTAAGGACAGTAAATTGGTGCCCGATGTTCAAAATGAAGTTAGTTATTTTACCGATCGGGCAAAGCAAACCTGGGTGCAGCAGAACAAATACATGCAAGCCATGATTGCGCTGTTCTTGCACCGGAATGGTGATGCAGCTACACCAAAGGCCATTTTAAAATCGCTAAAAGAAAACTCAGTAACGCATGAAGAACTGGGTAGGTATTTTTTGGATGGTGCGCCTAGCTGGTGGTGGTACGAAGCGCCTATTGAAAGGCAGGCGTTAATTATTGAGGCTTTCGAGGAAGTTGCAAACGATCGCCAAACTGCTGATGATTTAAGAACCTGGTTGCTTAAAAATAAGCAAACCAATAACTGGGAAAGCACCAAGGCAACCGCCGAAGCAGTATATGCATTGTTGCTGAGGGGTAGTGATTGGTTAGAAACAACACCCGATGTAACTATTGATTTGGGAGGTCTGAAAATAGAGTCGCAGTTAGAGAAAACAGAAGCAGCGACCGGGTATTTCAAAAAAGTGCTGCCATCGGAAAAGATAAAATCCTCAATGGGTGCGATTACGGTAACGGTGGCCGGACAGGAAAAGGCAAAGGCTGGCAGCAGACCCTCCTGGGGAGGAGCTTACTGGCAGTACTTTGAAGATCTGGACAAAATTACATTTGCTTCAACACCACTGAAAATTCAGAAGAAATTGTTTGTAGAAACCAACAGTGACCGAGGCCCGGTACTGCAACCTGTAAACGAAGGAGATAAAATAAAAATTGGGGATAAGGTAAAGGTTCGAATTGAATTGCGTGTGGACAGAGATATGGAATACGTACACATGAAAGACATGCGAGCCAGCAGTTTTGAACCCATCAATGTTTTAAGCAGTTACAAATGGCAGGGCGGATTGGGTTATTACGAAACAACAAAAGATGCCAGTACTCATTTCTTCTTTTCTTATCTTCAAAAAGGCACTTATGTTTTTGAATATGGCCTCTTTGCTACGGTAGCCGGAAATTTCAGCAATGGTATCACCACCATTCAGTGTATGTATGCTCCCGAGTTCACCAGCCACAGCGAAGGAGTTCGGGTAACGGTTGAATAGAAGCTAAGGGGCGGACAGGCGTTCTTTCGTGTTAAATCAATAAGGGGGGCTTGTGAGGGTTCTTTATTAAATCGAGATTAAAGATTAAAAGATCAGTGTGGAGAAGTACGAGACTCAATTCAAAATAGGCAGTTCTTGAACGTGTTGATATGAAGGCTAACGTGCCGGCGTCGGCTTCTTCAGCCTCCTTGAGAATTGCTTCTTTTCCCATTTCAGTGAATTTTTTCGTTTCTTTTTCTGTTTGAATCATGTCCGATTATTTGGGGAGCGAAACACGTAACATTGTCTCGCGTTTAATTAGTCGTCCTTCAAGAACTTTGCAATGACAAGTAGCATTTACGTCTGAATCCACCAACTGTAAACAATCGAAAAAGCCACTTTCCCTATAATCAAAATTTTTATGCGACTATAAAAAAAAGTCGCTATCTAAACAGGAAGCGACCTTTGATAAGCCATAGGGTTCCTAGTTTTTAATAACCTGAATTACTTTACTAAAATTGCTCTGCCCTTCTTTATCCACTTGTTGTATGCGAATATACAACTTTTGGGTTTCTGTAATGGCACGTTCTTGTGTGTTTTTTTGACATGCGATCATTACCAAACTAAGACATAAAACCACAAATCCTAAGGCCAGGTGCCGTTTACGTTGATTAAATCCAAGTAAGAACAATAGTAACAACACGGCCATTCCCTGAACGCCCGAATACTTAATACTAAAACTATAATGTAAGGAGCCTGATGAGACACCGTTTTTTGCTTTTGTGAGGATCTTGTCACTAATAGCAGTAAAATCCTTTCCATTTTGCGAGGCTTCTATAATAAAATAGTCATTATTCCCCTCGGCGGTTATTGTCCAATCTACCAAAAGTACACCGTGGGTCGTCTGTGCATTGATGATTCCAAATGAAATTGGAATAAACTGTTCCATATTCAACTTTGCTATCCAAAAGTCGCTTAGTTCCGATGTAGAATAAGGAGGGGATCCCTGAACGTCGTTGCTATTTTTAGATTCTGTAGTACCAGCTATAATATATCCTCCATCATTTGTGGGAACAACGCAATGTGCATTATCAATTGCCCCCCCGCCGTAGTTTTTTTGCCATTTAATACCACCAGTCTGTCCTATCCGTACTATCCAAAAATCATTTTTCCCATAATTTGCTGTAAGATCCCCATCTGTCGAGGAAGAATATCCGCCTAAAACGTATCCATCTTTGACAGGATTTAAAGAGAAAAGCAAATCACCCTCACTACCCCCATAAAAATTATTCCATAATTCATTCCCATTAGCATCCACTTTTAGAACCCAATAGTCTTCCTTTCCATGGTAACCCATAGGTTTCGTATCAGGAGACTCAGCCAGAAAAGTCCCCCCCGCAATATAGCCTCCATCTGCTGTTGTTTTAACACAATATGCCTTTTGCTCTCCACTGTTACCGTAGGATTTTTCCCAATCAATAGAACCATCACTTTTTAATTTTAAAAGCCAATAATCATATTGCCCATGATTGCCAGTAACATCTCCGTCCTTTGAGTTAGAATACCCAGCTACCATGTAACCACCTGAGCCGCGTGAGATTGCCTGAACTGAAAATGCCCGATCATCGCCCAGCCCTCCATAAGAACGTTGCCACTCAATTTCCGACTCCTTGTCTATCTTTACAACCCAGTAATCATATCCCCCGTGATTATTCGTAATATCTCCGTAATAAGAATTGGAATATCCAGCAATAATACAACCCCCATCTGAAGTTACATCAACCGATGTTGCATGGTCATTTCCTCCGCCGCCAAGAAAGCGCTCCCAGATTAATTTTCCATCGCTACTAATTTTTATGGCGAAATAATCCCATTGTCTATAAACGTCATAATCACCTACTACGTAATAGCCTCCACCTTGAGATTGTGGTATTTCCACTACATCATATGCATGATCATCACCCACATAACTACCAATTCGAAAACCCCACTCAATGGTACTGCCTGACGCATTTAATTTTACTACCCAAAAATCCACTAAGTCGCTCTTAAGGGTATAGTTTGCTAGGTCATAATCTTTAGAGTTTGTATAACCCACAATAATATATCCCCCGTCTGAAGTTTGTTTGACGGACCTTGCGTAGTCACTGGAGGCCCCCCCTAATACCTTCTGCCATTGTATAGTTGGTGGCTGGTATTGCGCGTTGGCAATAAAAGCTGTTATTAAAAAAAGTATGACCTGTATTTTCTTCATATTAAGTACTTTAATTTTTATGATAGTAAGAGCGAAAGCAAACTATATCGATAGAAAGTGATGCCCACAACCTAAAGCTAACTATGACTCTGTTAGATTTCATTTTACTCATTTATTTGCTAAAAGTGGGAGACATTTGTCTTTGTAAAAAAAAGATAACGTTAAAGGATTATGGGGGCAGTACTTGATGATATCAAATTTTTTATTGATTCAATAGTTATCTTTTGTTCTGTTACTTTGCACACAAGACATTGTCCCAATATTTTCTTGTTCATCATATAATTGAGTTGTCATGTTTTTTTCTGCATCTTCATTTTTTTAGACCATAGCCTATCTACCTGTTTACTAACTGGTTCATTTGCTTAGCTAAATAGATTAGTTGTCTCATTCAAAGAATATAATTTAAAACCCAATTAAACCAGAGACGGAAATGGCAATTCTAAGAAATTGGATAAATTGAACAAAAGACTAGAGACAATAACAGCCAGCTACAATCTTTTTCGTACTTGTTTTAAAGAACCGTGACTTGATAGAACAAAACAGTCGTAAAAAAAGCCAAACTGTGTTCCTTTTTGCGACAACTGCCATATTTTTCGTGATAGTCCACGAGCAGTCTTAACCTGGGATAAAATGGATTCATACAACATTTTTTTGATAAGTTACAAATAGCAGCTACGAAGATAATATTTAGATTGAAAATTAAAAAAATTAATTTACCGAGTGCGTTGACTTAGTTCAAGTTGAAATAAGAACACCTGTTCAACAGCGAAGGCAGAGTTAGCACTGCGCTTGGCGTTGGCTGAAAAACAAACTTTTGTGTTGTAACAAAACTACTGTCAGCAGATCAACGTGGTGCAAAAGTTACAATTTCCGGTGCTTAAAAACATGTTTTTCAAATAATTACAGCCCATTGGAAATAGAAGTACACCGAAGCACTATCGGCAGGAAATTGAAGCCCAACAGCGGTACCAAGTGAGCACGATACTCCATCTAATGTTCCGGTGTAACAATTAACGGTAAAAAAGGCAGACCCGACAAAAGTGATGCGTTTTCAAGGTAGGTTAAAAATTGTGCTTACTATTTGAAGCTCCATCAGGTGCTATCGCAATTTTTTGACTTTGATGTGTTACATTTACAGTTAAATAGCTCCTTATGGTCGTTCGTATTTTGTTGTTTGTTTCGTTGTTAGTGTACGGTCTGTGCGCTTCAGCAGCCAAAGTTGATACTCTGGAGACATATAGCTCGTCGTTGAAAAAAAATATTAAGACGGTTGTCATACTGCCCGATGACTATACAAAAAACAAAAAATATCCTGTAGTCTATCTGCTGCATGGCTACAGTGGCAACTATGCAAACTGGGTTAAAGGAAAAGGAGTGCTGGAGGCGGCCGATTTATACCAGATGATTATTATTTGCCCTGATGGTGGCTACGGAAGCTGGTACTGGGACAGTCCTATAGACCCTTCCTTTAAGTATGAAACCTATGTTGCGCAGGAACTAATAAACTGGGTAGATAAGAACTATAGTACACGAGCAGACCCTGGGGGAAGAGCAATTACAGGACTGAGTATGGGGGGGCATGGGGCTTTATACCTGGCTATAAAACATGCGGATGTTTTTGGAGCCGCCGGAAGCATGAGTGGTGGGGTAGATTTTAGACCCTTCCCGAATAATTGGGACATAGCAAAACGATTGGGAAAGTACAACGAATTTCCCCAACGGTGGGAACAGAATACGGTGATCAATATGCTACACCTCATTCAGCCGAATAGTCTTAAAATAATCATAGACTGTGGTACAGAAGACTTCTTTTTTCCAATGAATGACAGGCTTCATCAGGAGTTATTGTATCGAAAAATACCACACGATTATATTACGAGGCCTGGAGCCCATAATTGGGCTTATTGGGAGAACGCTGTTTACTATCAATTACTCTTTATGAACCGTTTTTTTCAGTCTTCAACACTGCCCAAGCAGTAGTATTTTATTGAACCGGAAGGACGGAGCGGCTTGTGAGTTTGAAAAGGGGAGCAGATTCATTTGTGTAAACAATTTGCCTGGTATTGATTTTTTATCACGATTAAGCATTAAAATATGTCGCAGCAGTTTGAGAGATTAGTACAAATTATGGATGAATTGCGGGAGAAATGCCCCTGGGATAGAAAACAAACCATTCATTCATTACGACAGATGACCATTGAAGAGGTTTACGAGTTAACTGAGGCCGTGGATCAGGAAAACTGGGCACATATTCAAGAGGAATTAGGCGATCTATTATTGCACATTGTTTTTTATTCAAAAATTGCTACAGAAAAAAATGCTTTTTCTATTTCCGATGTGATTGCCAGAATTTCAGAAAAGTTGATTGTCCGGCATCCGCACGTGTATCCGCCAAAAGAAAACCATCAGGGTATTGCCGAGGTTAAAAACGAAGAGGATGTGAAACAAAATTGGGAGAAATTAAAACTAAAAGAAGGGAAAACCTCTGTTTTAAGTGGCGTTCCCCGCTCGCTCCCTGCTGTAGTAAAAGCGATGCGCCTGCAAGAAAAGGCAAAGCAGGTGGGTTTTGAATGGACAACCAAAGAAGATGTTTGGAAAAAGGTTTTGGAAGAAATGGAAGAACTTACAATCGCTGTAGAAAAAGAGCCTGTAGAAGCGCAGGAAGAAGAATTTGGCGATTTGTTGTTCTCGCTGATCAACTACGCAAGGTTTTTAAATATTGACGCGGAAGCTGCATTAGAAAAAACCAACAAAAAATTTATCAGTCGGTTTA
>JBDHYK010000105.1:0-10623 GCA_039811305.1 Niabella sp. | reverse complement strand
AATAATATAGTTGAAATAATAGGATGAAGATAAAGCACCTCCATTTTTTATTTACAAAGCAAAAAAACTAACACAGGGTAGATATTTCCTGATTCTCGTTTCTACCCCGAATGGATGTTCGATTAGGCTAAAAAACAAAAACTATTGCGAAAATGAATACTGTTGTTTTTATTGATGAATAGGGCGTTGGCAAGGATACAAAAAGCAATTGATTCGTTTATGGGGTTTTGAAAAGAAATACACAAATACCTGAATGATCGTTTACAAGTAATTCATTAATACAATACCAGAGTTTGGAGTATTTGTTTCACACGAATGCCTAAGAAGAACCTATTTTTACCAGTATGCTGCTTATTATCTAATATAACATGCAAACTATAAAAGTCTTTTACGCCCTGTTTTTTCAGTGTCTTAAATGAAAAAAATCAGGAGCCCTTTTTTCCAAAGTACTCCTGATTATTAAGCTATTGTAATTCCATATCCTTTATGATGGCGGCAATTTTTTCATCTGTTTTTTTATTCACCTCATCGAACCGATCCACACTGTCTAATTTTTCCTTCACACTAAAGTAAAATTTAATTTTTGGTTCGGTACCGCTGGGTCTTGCTGAAATCAAGGAGCCATCCTCCGTTACAAATTGTAATACGTTGGACTTGGGCAGTTGAATATCCCATGTATCGCCTGTTTGAGGATTCACACCTTTGCTGCTCTCATAGTCCAGCAACTGAACTACTTTCACACCGCTGATTTCTTTTGGCGGATTATCTCGGTAACGCTGCATCATGGTGGCAATCTGCTGTTGTCCATCCATTCCCTTTTTGGTTATCGAAATCAAACTTTCTTTATAAAATCCAAATCGAACATACAACTCCAAAAGTTTCTCAAAAAGAGTTTTTCCTTTTTCTTTTTCATAGGCCGCCATTTCGCAAAGTAATGCTACGGCGCTGATAGCGTCCTTATCCCGAACTTTATCTCCAATCATCAGTCCAAAACTTTCTTCGCCTCCTACCACATAATTCTCCAGACCCTCTTTTTCGCGGATCATTTTAGCAATCCATTTAAAACCTGTTAATACCCGATAGCAGGGCACACCATAGGCTTTGGCAAGTTCATCGGCCATTCCTGTGGTTACAATGGTGGTTATGATCATATCATTAGACTGTGCTATTCCTTTTTCTTTTCGAGCTTCTAACAGGTAGTTGAACGCCAATACCGCTGTTTGATTGCCATTCATCAGCACCCACTCTCCATGATTGTCTTTCACCCCAATTCCAACACGGTCGGCATCGGGATCTGTGCCCAGCAAAATATCAGCATCTAATTCTTTTGCCTTCGCCAGTGCTATACTCATGGTTTCTCTTTCTTCAGGATTGGGGTAACCAACAGTTGGAAAATTACCATCGGGTGTTTTTTGTTCTTCTACAATGTGCACATTCGTAAAACCAAACCTTTGCAATACCTGCGGCGTAAGTGTGATACCCGTACCATGTATGGGTGTATATACGATTTTAAGATCGTGTTGTTTTTCAATTACTTCGGGGTAGACGCTGAGGCTCTTTACCATCTCAATATACTTTTCGTCCATTTCTTTACCAATAATCTCAATATTCTGTTCTCCACCACTCCATTGCACATCATCTACCGATTTAATTTTATCTACCTCATTAATTACATTTTTATCGTGTGGAGGAACCAACTGACTGCCATCGTTCCAATAGGCTTTATACCCGTTGTACTCTTTCGGATTGTGTGAGGCAGTACACACTACACCGCCCTGGCAACCCAGAGTACGAATAGCAAAACTAAGCTCGGGAGTTGGTCGCAGGCTTTCGAACAAAAACACTTTGATGCCATTAGCGCCAAAAACATTGGCGGTAGTTTCGGCAAAGAATCTGCTGTTGTTGCGGCTATCGTGTGCAATAGCCACAGACACTCCGCCATCAGGATAGACTTCTTTCAGATAGTTAGCATAACCCTGGGTAGCCATTCCTACCGTATATTTATTCATACGGTTGGTACCAACACCCATAATCCCACGCAACCCACCGGTACCAAATTCAAGATTTTGGTAAAAAGAATCAGTCAGTTCAGTTGGGTTCTCTGTTTGTAATTTTTGAATCGAAGATTTCGTTTCCTGGTCATAGTTCCCAGTCAGCCATACGTCAATTTTGTGTTGAATTGCACTGTCCATATTTTTTAGTTTTAAGCCTTAAAGTTACAAATTATTCGAAGATTATTAATAATAGCAGCTATGTTTTTTTAGCAGCCCAATGTTTTACAATAATTTTCAGCCATTAAACGTAAAAAAACTTTCCAGGAATAAAATCCTGATCGTACCTATCGCGTCATCCAGGAAAAGGTTTTTACTGTCAAAAATGATAAACATTATTTGTAATTTTGACGGCTCAGGGATATAGTATATGAATTATTGGATGAATCGCTCTTTTTTAAAAAACGCCAGGGAAAAAATTGGCAGCTGCAACCCGCCAGAAGACAACCTTTCAATTTTCTCACCTGGCTTAAACCCACTGAAATACATTGTGGTTTTGGTTTATTGCTGCTTTTTCGCAAGCGCGCAATCCACTAATGCACAAAGCGATACTATAAGAAACATCATAGATTCTCTTTCAAATCCGGAAACAAATATTCAGGCTCACACACATACTTTCACTTCAAATCAACAACCCCGATATAAAAACCGGCAACGAGGTGTGGGCTATAGCAGCATTGCCGCATACGGCGGAATGTTATACACGCTAAACAAGGCCTGGTATGCAAAGTATCCACGTACCGGATTTCATTTTTACAACGACAACGGAGAGTGGAATCAAATGGATAAAGTTGGGCATACCTGGTCCGTGTATCAACTTACCCGTGCCAGTTTCAGAGCCTGGGATTGGGCCGGCGCGTCACAAAAAAAAGCGCTCACCATGGCAGGGATCAGTGGTCCTGGATTTTTAACCATTATTGAAATTTTGGATGGATTTAGCAACAAATGGGGGTTTAGCTGGGGCGATATGGGCGCCAATCTGCTGGGTAGTGGCCTTTTTATTGGTCAAGAACTGGGATGGAACGAACAACGGATCAGTGTGAAATTTTCTTTTCACCTCAATACCTACCCCGAAACTATGTTACAAAACCGTGCCAACAATCTGTTTGGCAAAGCCTGGAACGAGCGTATGCTAAAAGATTACAACGCTCAAACTTACTGGCTAAGCGGCAATCTCAAATCGTTCTTTCCTGAAACCCGACTCCCTTCCTGGCTGAATATGGCTGTTGGTTATGGCGCAGATGGCATGTTTGGAGGATACGAAAACAAATGGACAGATGCTGACGGGAACCCGGTAACACGCAGTGATATAAAACGCAGGAGGCAATTCTATTTGGCGCCCGATGTAGATCTTACTAAAATAAAAACTAAAAGTAAGTTTTTAAAAACAAGTTTTTTTATACTCAACAGTCTGAAATTTCCTGCGCCTGCTTTACAAATTGATACAGAAGGTAACGTGAAATTACAGGGTCTATGGTTTTAAGTGCCAAAACGGCAACAACAATTAAATGCTATGCGTTCTTTTTGACAAAATGTGGGTCTGATATTCAAAAAACACATAAATACGAATCTATTTAAAATGAAAATTCTTTTTTGGGCAGTAGGCAAAGGGCACGACACTTATGTAAAATCGGGTGTAGAAGACTTTTCAAAACGCATCAATAACTATTTTAAACAGGAATGGGAACTTATTGCTAATATAAAAGATAGTGCAAATCTTTCTGAAGCCGAATTAAAGAAAAAAGAGGGTTCTATCCTGCTGAACAAACTGCAGAAAGAGGATTTTTTGGTTGTATTGGACGAACGGGGCAAACAACTTAGTTCGGGCGAACTGGCAGTTTTTTTACAAACAAAAGCAAACAGTGGTGTAAAGCGAATTGTTTTTTTAATCGGTGGCGCCTACGGTGTGGATCCCACTGTTTTAGAAAGAGTTGATTTTCAATGGAGTTTATCTAAACTTGTATTTCCACATCAGTTAGTTCGGCTCATCCTTGCAGAACAGGTTTATCGCGCCTGCACCATTTTACGGAACGAAAAGTACCACCACACATAACTTTCGCGCTTCAGTTCAAATCCCTTAGTTTTGGCACAAATTTTTTCAGATGTTGTCTTTTCAATACCCCATCACTTTGCTGATTATAGCTGCTAATGTACTTATTTCCTTTATTGGTTTTTCCAATCCAAATTTTGTAAACAAATACCTGTTTTGGCCCTACCGGCAGGCTCGCGAAAACCAACAATACCGGTTTATTACCTCCGGGTTCTTACATGCCGATTATATGCATTTGTTTTTCAATATGATTACTTTTTATTTCTTTGGCAGAGCAATTGAAGCCTATTTTTCCATGTACGGGCTAGGCGGCAGCATTTCTTATCTTCTGCTTTACTTTTTGGGTTTGGTGGTGGCCAGTATTCCCAGTTACAAAAAACACAAAGATCATGCGCAATATAGGGCCTTAGGTGCTTCGGGTGCGGTTTCTGCCGTTGTTTTTGCTTCAGTGTTGTTCAACCCCTGGGGTACCATCTTAGTTTTTTTCGTTCCTATGCCCCTGATTGTCTATGCACTCATTTATATTTGGTATTGTGTATATATGTCTAAACGTGGTGGAGACTATATCAATCACGATGCGCATTTATGGGGGAGCCTCTTCGGTCTTGGATTCACTATCGCGCTAATAGCCGCCTTACAGCCTTCGCTTTTTTCCTCTGTACTACAACAATTGATGACGCCGCGGTTTGGTCTTTAAGTTTATTTTTGGGTAAGGTAGCGGATCGTAAGTATTTTTTGGCTGGAGGGTTTTATTTTCACGCGTTCGTCTATACGATGACCCACAATCCAGATAATTTTTTTCTGACTTTCTACAACCCAAATTTTCTCCTTTTCTACAAGTGACAGTTTTTTGTCAATAAAAAAACGCGACAACTTTTTCTTTTTCAACATTCCCAAAGGGTAAAAATAATCTCCTTGTTTCCAGGGACGCAGCAATAAAGGAAAGCTAATGGCCGCTGCATCTACACAAGCCCAGTCTGCACCAGGCAGTATCTTAAAATCTTTGTTTTCAATTATTTCCAATATCAGATTCCCATTTGCAAATGGATGAACCCCCTCGGCTTCTATCACCACAAGTGAAGGCGAGCCGGCTGCTAACCTTGTAATAATCAAATGGTTACGATTTTTTATCACTCTATGGGATGAAGATTGAACATACTTCCCCGATTCACTGTTCAACAAATTCAACACTTCAGGAACCTGTGCCGACGAAAATTTATATTCCGATAATATTTCAAACAAAACAGTTTTGCAGGCCGGTGTTTTTTGTAGCAACAGAATGGGTATGTATAGGTCGTCCCCCTTTTGAACAATAAGTTTTTTCTTAAATTGTTCGATGGATACGCGATATAGAATTTCAGCTTCTTTAAACCGTTCGATATTGGCAAGCAAGTTGTCTGGCGCATCGGCAAAAACTTTTGTAACCTGAGGTACCACTGTATTTCTGAAATAATTGCGGGTATAATCATCGTGCAGATTGCTTTCGTCCTGAACGAACGGTAGTTGCTCCTGCTGTACAAAAATTTCTAACTCATACCGTCTTGCAAATAACAGGGGCCTTACAATTTTTCCATGCATCTCCTTGATACCGGTCAATCCCTTAATACCCGTCCCTCTGAAAAAGTTCATTAAAAGCGTTTCTATATTGTCATCGGCATGGTGCGCTGTAAGTATATAGTCAAAGCTGTGTTGCTCCCGTACCGTTTCAAACCAGGCATACCGCAATTCGCGCGCGGCCACCTGGGTACTGATTTTTCTTTCGTTCGCAAATTCTATAGTATCAAATTTTATAGAAAAAACGGGCACGTCAAACTTTTGAGCAAGTTCTTTTACAAACGCTTCGTCTCTGTCAGAATCCTTGCTCCTCAACTGAAAATTACAATGTGCGAGGGCAAAATCAAAACCGGCTCTGTAACACAAATGGCAAAGAGCCACTGAGTCCACTCCCCCACTGGTAGCCAACAGCAATTTGTCCTTTTTTGCAAAAAGATTTCTATGATTAATATTGAACCTAAATTTATCTAAAAGAGTCACTAATACAAAATTAAGATTTCTGGTGGGAGTGTACTTTAATTGTAATATGAATTTTGAATTTTGAAAAAACACTCCATCTATTACCCCCAAATTTAGGTTCTTATTGTTCAGAGAGGGCTTCCCAGGCTACTTTAAGTTCATTTAGGGCATGTGCGTCGCCGGCTTTTCGGGCAGCGTCCATTCCTTTCTGGTAAATTTTCAACGCCTTTTGCTCTTCTCCTATCCGCTCCAAAAGTTTTCCCAAATGATAATAACTGCCAATATACTCTGGGTGCAGGTTCAGAATTTCTGTGAAAAGATTATAGGCTTCCTGATCCTGACCCAACTTTACCATTTCAAGCGCCAACGCGTGTTTTAAGAAGCTGTCATCCGGACTTTCATGCAAAAAATTTCTCAGTTTTTCTATTTTGTCCATGGCATATTATAATTTTTTAAAAAAAATCTCAAGGTTCTCAAATTATCAATTTCATTCCGCTACCTTTGAACTAAATAGTTGCATAAACAACTATCAACAAAAACAAAAAGGTGTTATATGAAAATTTTAGTTTGTATTAGCAAAACTCCCGACACAACGGCAAAAATAGCCTTCACCGATAACAACACGAAATTTGATGTCAACGGTGTGCAATGGATCATAAACCCTAATGATGAGTTTTATGCATTAGTACGCGCTATCGAGCTTAAAGAAGCCGATACTTCCACGGTTCTGCATCTTATCAATGTGGGTGGCGCTGATTCTGATGCGATCCTGCGAAAAGCCTTTGCAATTGGGGGCGATGAAGGGATTCGGGTGAACTCTGAAAATCCGGATAGCTTTCATGTTGCCACTCAAATAGCGACTGTTGCTAAAGAGGGCAATTATGATTTAGTATTTCTGGGTAAAGAGACCATTGACTACAACAGCAGTTCGGTTGGGGGCATGGTTGCAGAGTTGTTGAACCTGCCCTACATATCATTAGCTACCCGTTTTGAATTGTCTGGAACGTTGGCAACCATCACCCGAGAAATTGAAGGAGGCGAAGAAATATGCGAAGTAAGCCTGCCCGTAGTAGTCAGTTGCAATAAAGGCATGGCCGAACAAAGGATTCCTAACATGCGGGGGATTATGGCGGCGCGCACAAAACCACTAAAAGTTATTGACCCGGTTGCTACCGATACACTCACAGAGATTGTCCAATTTAGTTTGCCACCCGAAAAAGCGGGTGTAAAGCTGGTAGCACCCGACAATATAGCCGAATTAGTACGTCTGTTGCACGAAGAAGCTAAAGTGCTTTAAGGCCAAAAGCAGATTTTGTACTAACACATATAAATTCAAAGAAAAAAATCTTCCAAACAATGTCAGTTTTAATATATATCGAATTAGCCGAAGATGGCAGACCCAAAAAATCGTCCTTAGAAGCCTTAACTTATGGCAACAAAGTTGCACAATTAACTGGAGTAGAAGCACATGGAGTAGTCCTCTCACCTGCCATCACCGATCTCGGCACATTAGGGCAATATGGCATTAAACACATTTACCAGGTTTCTGATGAAACCCTTGCCCATTTCGATGCTCAGGTATTCACCCATGTTATTGCTCAGGTGGTGGCAGAAATAGGCGCAACCACGCTGGTTTTTTGCAATAATACAGATGGAAAAGCACTGGCACCACGGCTCTCTGCTCGATTAAAAGCCGGGTTGGTAGCGGGTGCTGTTGCCTTGCCCGATATCCAAAACGGTTTTGTGGTAAGGAAAAGTGTTTTTTCGGGTAAAGCCTTTGCCGACATCAGAATAGTAACTGCGGTGAAAATAATCTCCATCAATGCAAATGCTTTTGCAATAGAAGCCGGTGAGGGAACAGCCACAGTGATCCCATTTCAAGCCATAGTGGAAACCCCAAAAGTTAAAGTGAAAGAAATAAAGAAACAAACCGGAGAGATCTCTCTATCTGAAGCGGAAATTGTGGTGAGTGGAGGCCGGGGAATGAAAGGCCCTGAAAACTGGGGCATATTGGAAGAGCTGGCAAAGGTACTACATGCCGCTCTGGCTTGTAGCCGTCCGGTAGCTGATGCCCACTGGCGACCGCACAACGAGCACGTAGGACAGACCGGAGGCGCTGTTGCACCCAATTTGTATATTGCCTGCGGCATTTCGGGGGCAATCCAACACCTGGCAGGCGTCAATCGAAGCAAAGTAATCGTTGTAATTAACAAAGATCCGGATGCTCCTTTCTTTAAAGCTGCTGATTATGGTGTTGTGGGCGATTTGTTCGACGTAGTTCCCAAACTTACTGAAGAAATCAAGAAGCTGGCAAATTAAGGGTTGCGTTAACCCTTTATGATATTCAGCCTAAAAATCGTGGATTGAAATTAAAAAATGCGTAGTTTCGTGTCTTGTTATGAAGAAGATAGAATTAGAAATTGTTGCATTATCTCATAGTATTACACAAACACATTCCTATGCTGTAGTTTTAGGTGAAGCGGATGGTCTTCGGCGCTTGCCGATAGTAATTGGGGGCTTTGAAGCACAGGCAATTGCGGTAGCTTTGGAAAAAATGCAACCCAGCCGGCCGCTGACACACGATTTGATGAAAAACTTCATGTCGGCCTTTTCTATTGATTTGCATGAAATTATCATCTCCGACCTGCAAGAAGGCATTTTCTTCAGCAAACTGATATGCTCTTCAGAAAAGGAAACCATCGAAATAGACAGTCGAACTTCCGACGCCATTGCGCTTGCAGTACGGTTTGGATGCCCCATTTACACCTACGAAAAAATATTGGATAGTGCCGGTATCATTATGGATGAGAAAACAGAAGCGTCGGAACCCCCTCGTGCTGAAGCCGTTGGGGGGGGTGCACAGGAAAGCACCGGTACCGAGGATCTGAAAAACATGAGCCTCGATGAACTCAATACTCTCTTAAATGAAGTTTTGGAACATGAAGACTACGTTAAAGCAATTGCCATCCGAGACGAAATTAATAGTAGAAAAAGTAAATAATTGTTAATCCTATTGGCTGCTCAACGCAAAAAAGTGGTGCTATTTCTTCAATTTTCTAATTCTAACCCTTCTCCTACTTCTTGATCATTTTTTCCAATTGTAAAATCAATATCGGCCTCAACGTTGTAAACAAACGTAATGATGGCTTTCATAACCTTGAAACAATTTTCTATCCGCTACCCCTTTTTGATGTTTTAGAACTCATAGATGCAGACAAAACGGAATTAACCCTTTTGGGCATCCCTGTGCCAGGAGATGTTGCGAATAATATAGTATTAAAAGCTTACCAGCTTCTAAAAAAAGAGTTCCCCAGTTTGCCTTCCGTGCATTTCTATTTGTTGAAAAACATCCCCATAGGTGCCGGGCTGGGCGCCGGTAGTGCGAACGGAACCAACGCCCTACTAGCATTAAATAAAAAATATCAACTTCAACTTAACAAAGACCAACTCAGCCAGGTTGCTTTGCAACTCGGCAGCGACTGCCCTTTTTTTATTGAAAATCAACCGGTAACAGCAAGCGGTCGTGGAGAACTAATGCAGCCGATTCGCCTTGAACTTTCTAACTACGAGCTGATCCTGGTGAACCCTGGCATTCCTATTTCCACACCCTGGGCATTTCAGCAAATACAACCCCAGCTACCAGCGGCCTCTTTAAAAGAACTCATTGCTCTGCCAATTACCGAATGGAAAAATTTGATTAAAAACGACTTTGAAAAAGCCGTCTTTAAAGCCTATCCTGAAATTGCCCGTATTAAAGAACAACTATATGCAAACGGAGCCCTCTTTTCGTTGATGAGCGGCTCGGGAAGTACCATTTTTGGACTATTTGAAAAAAACAGCAATCCCAGACTGAGTTTTCCGGACAATTATTTCGTAAAAACAATCTCACTCAGCGAGCAAGAGTAAGAATTGTATAATTTGCTGGTGTTTTTCTTGCCGATGCCGCTCTTTTTTCATAACTTGTACCCGCCTAAAAGATGAACCACATATTCTATTTTTTGCAACTCAACTTAGACTTGCTACGCCACTGACGAGCATTTCAGAAGTACTCAGCAAAGAGTGCTTTCAATCTCTTTATTCCGATATCTCCTGCAAATAGATTCCAAATCCGGAAGCAGGTTACATAAACATTTTTTTATCTCTCTTTTATGACAACAAACTATTATATAGAACTCGAACAACAATTTGGCGCGCACAACTATCATCCGTTACCCGTTGTACTCTCCCGAGGGCAGGGCGTACATGTTTGGGACGTAAACGGTAAAAAATATTATGATTTTTTAAGCGGCTATTCTGCCGTAAACCAGGGACATTGCCACCCCAGGATTGTACAATCATTTGTACATCAAGCCCAACAACTGACGCTGACAAGCCGAGCCTTTTACAATGACAGGTTAGGCGAATTTGAAAAATATATTACCACGCTTCTGGGCTATGACAAAGTTCTACCCATGAATACCGGCGTAGAAGCTGTAGAAACCGGTATCAAAATATGTAGAAAATGGGCTT
>JBDHYK010000104.1:0-10632 GCA_039811305.1 Niabella sp. | reverse complement strand
AGTAAAAGCTGAACCAACGACCAAGATAAACGAAATTATGGCAAAATTATTTGCACCGCACTAAAAGGGACAAGTCGGGAGACAATCCAGGACAATTAGGCCAGGGGCTAACGAGCCTTTCCACTTATTTCAAAGTAGTGGGGATTTTAATATTGGCCGTAATTGGGTTACTGTTTGTTGCAATGTTATTTATGAGTTTGGGTGCTGCTACAAAATAAGCCGCTACACTTTGATATAGATCTTCTTTTTATCCAACCAGTAGCAAATTGCCCACATAAAGGTTATTACACAAATAGCATAAAGCAAGGATCCGTTTTCCGGAGCTCCGGGGGTATGTATCAACACTTTTTTATAGAGCCAGTTCCATGCAGTGAGGCCTTCGCCCCATTTGAAAAGCGCTGCTGTTTTGGGTAAAAATGCGCTTAATGCGAAAATAAATAGCGGGTTTTTGCCAAAAACCTCAAAAAATCGGGTTAAGAATCCTTTTGCCCCTTTTACTTCTATGAAATAAATCATGGTGGCAATGGTAAGCACCGCCAGGCCCGTAGTATAAATTACGAAGGAGCTGGTCCATATTTTCTTATTGATGGGGAACACTAAATCCCAACAATAACCGGTTATCAGCATGGCAATCCCGATTACAAAAAGTCCGGTCAGCATTTTATAGATGGGCAACTCTGTTTCCGCAGACGCAGGTGCAGCGCTTGCACTTCGAATATAGCCTCCCACAAAATACCCAAATACTACCTGTA
The DNA here is from genome assembly GCA_039811305.1 of Niabella sp. Classification (GTDB taxonomy): domain Bacteria; phylum Bacteroidota; class Bacteroidia; order Chitinophagales; family Chitinophagaceae; genus Niabella. Next base: position 9,880 of record JBDHYK010000104.1, on the reverse strand, counting down.
CAATTGCCGGAAGGGTACTTAACAGCCCCTCAGGATCAAACGGAATACCCTCTCCTTTGTACAAGTGGGGTGCTCCCAATAAGGCTTTGTCAATCACGTTGCCATACCAGCCTTCAATACTGAATGGGTCGGTGGGGTTGCCAATCAAACAAATTGCCCAGTAGGCCAACAGAAGCAGTAGGGACACAAAATAAGCGGTTTTGGGCTTCAGATAGTAAACAAGAACCGAAGCAAAAAAATAACAGACGGCAATTCTTTGCAGCACTCCAAAAATACGAACCCCCTTTTCAGGATTGGCTGGGTTTACCCAGTGGATGAATTGCAGCGATCCATCTACCCAGCGCAGGAAGGGATACCAGTTTAAAAACAAACCGATAGCAAAAATAATCAGGGTGCGTTTGATGATTTTCCTCCAAAAAACGGTATCGCCTGCTTCTTTTAGTCTGGGTAGAACAAAAGCCATCGCATTACCTACGGCAAACAGAAAAAAAGGAAACACCAGATCGGTAGGGGTGAGGCCATGCCAGGATGCATGCTTTAGCGGGCTATACATGTGCGACCAGGTACCGGGGTTGTTTACCAGGATCATTAGGCAAACAGCAGCTCCCCGAAAGACATCGAGAGATAAGAATCTTTTTTTCACGTATCTAATTTAATATTTTTTATGGCGGCTACTTTTTCCATCTTATAAAAGGGATAGAATAGTATATAGAAAATTTTCATCCATTCAATGGCAATCCTGCGTTTTCGTTGGCTTTCATACCGGCGTATCTCTCGTGAAAATATTTTTGTTCCGGTTTGATATACAAATTTGTTCTATCAATAATTCTTTACCATCGCGCCCATCGAACCGGCAAGTCCCAAGATACATTTTGCATAAAAAAAGCCAGCCCGAAAGGTAAAACAATATTCTTATAAGCCGATAAATTTTCGACTAAATGTGTCGCGAGGGCGCTATATAGGGTAAAAAAAGTGGGAAAATGGCTTGTGTCAAGACCATTTAGCCCTAATCAATTGACAATGTGCATGATAGAGTGCTTAAAGCAAAGGTTGCTTTTGCAGATGGCGCTGTAGTTTTGTATAAGTTTTCCTTAAGTCATAAGTTAGAATTATATTTGCAGGTAATTTATTTGCCAGGTTTTTGATAACCTCGTGTGCAATTTGTTTAACTCGCCGTTTTTTGCAAATGGGACTGAGATGGCGAAGCCGTGCACAGCATCCAGTATGAAAAAATGGTATGTAATTTATAGCAAACCCCGATGGGAGAAAAAAGTGCACCGGCTTTTTGGTGAGCAGGGCCTGGTGTCGTATTGCCCGTTAAATAGGGTTCTACGCAAATGGAGTGATCGTTATAAGATGGTGGAGGTTCCGCTCTTTTCCTCCTATGTGTTCGTTCAGCTTGCTGAAACGGAAAAATTAAAAGTCAGAGAAACACCCGGGGTACTCAATTTTGTGTATTTTGAGGGTCGGCCTGCTATAGTAAAAGATCAGGAAATTGACCATATCAAACGCTTTTTAAGCGATTATGAGAACGTGGAACTAAGTGCTCAGGATCTGAAAGTGGATCAGAAAGTGGCAGTGAATCAAGGGGTTTTTATTGACGCCGCCGGTAGGGTAGTAGATATTAAAAACGGCAAAGTTCAAGTAGCTATTGATAGTTTGGGATATAACCTCGTTGCAGTTTTTGATAAATCCCAATTAATAGCGCTACGTCCCGAATCCTGATGCCCTGTCAGGCGCAGAATGATACAATGACGAGCGCTAACCCTGTTATTACAGCATTCCCATCATTTATTTGGTCGGTTTGACGAACCCAAACGATCCACAAACAAAAAAATACAAAGGAGTAAAGTTTTTATATGTCTAAAACCATCATAATTACCGGTGGCGCCGGGTTTATTGGCTCGCATGTTGTGCGCCTGTTTGTAACAAAATATCCCGACTACAGAATTGTGAATTTAGATGCACTTACCTATGCCGGTAATTTGGAAAACCTAAAAGATATAGAACAAAAGGAGAATTATTTTTTTGAAAAAGTGGATATCATTCATGCTGAGCCCGTTCAGCAGGTTTTCAACAAATACACACCCGATGGGATCATTCATTTGGCAGCCGAAAGCCATGTGGACCGATCCATTCACTCTCCAATGGATTTCGTTTATACCAACGTAATTGGTACAGTCAATTTACTCAATGCAGCCAAAAGTCTGTGGCTCTCCGATCCTCAAACTTATTCTCAAGCGCGGTTTTACCACGTATCTACCGATGAAGTATATGGTGCCCTCGGAGCGGAGGGTTTGTTTACAGAAACAACTCCTTATTCGCCCAACTCACCTTATTCTGCATCCAAAGCAGCTTCTGATCACTTTGTAAGAGCCTACGGAGAAACCTATCATCTGCCTTTTGTAATTAGCAACTGCTCTAACAATTATGGCCCAAACCATTTTCCTGAAAAATTGATACCACTGTTCATTAATAATATCATCAATAAAAAACCTTTACCCGTTTATGGCGATGGTAAATATACACGCGACTGGTTGTATGTAAAAGACCATGCGGTTGCGATTGATTTAATCTTTCATCAGGGTAAAAATGGCGAAACCTACAACATTGGCGGCTTCAACGAGTGGCAAAATATAGATTTGGTGAAATTATTGGTTAAGAAAATGGATGAAAAACTCGGTCATCCTGTCGGAACCAGCGAAGCACTGATCACCTATGTAAAAGACCGCCCCGGCCACGACCTGCGCTATGCGATTGATGCATCGAAACTTAATAAAGAATTAGGATGGTATCCATCTGTTACGTTTGAAGAGGGACTACAACGCACCATTGATTGGTATTTCGATAATCAGGAATGGTTGAAAAGCGTTACCAGCGGGCAGTATCAGGCCTATTATGAGAAGCAGTATGGAGAGAGTTGAGAGAGTTGAGGGGTTGAGAAGGTTGAGGGGGTTGAGAGGTTGAGTATTTTGAGATATATTTGGTTTTATAATATGTATGTTTATGCTTTTGAGAAATTGGAGGTTTGGAAACTGGCGAAAGATTTTGCTTTGAGCTTATATCAATTAACAAGGTCGTTTCCCGAAGATGAAAAGTTTATTATGGTTAGTCAAATTAGGCGTTCTGGCCGATCAATTCCAGCAAATATAGCAGAAGGTAGCACCCGTTTTTCCAAAAAGGATCAGGATCATTTTTATTCAATCGCCTACGGTAGTGCCATAGAAATATTGAACGATCTTATTATTGCTACGGAACTTAAATACATAAACGTTGAGCAATTGACAGCATATCGTTCTACAATTGAGCAACTGACGTTCAAAATAAATGCCCTTCGCAATTCCACTCAAAGAAATTAGATCTTTCAAAAAATAAATCTCAACTTTCTCAACCTTCTCAACAATCACCTCAACTCTCTCAACATTCACCTCAACTCTCTCAACCCTCTCAACAATCACCTCAACTCTCATGAAAGGAATCATCCTCGCCGGCGGATCTGGAACTCGTTTATATCCCATTACTAAGGCAATCAGTAAGCAGTTAATGCCCATTTACGACAAACCGATGATCTACTATCCTTTATCGGTTTTAATGATGGCGGGTATTTCAGAAGTTTTAATTATAACTACGCCAGAAGACAACGAAAGTTTTAAGCGCTTATTAGGCGATGGTTCTCAGGTAGGGTGCCGCTTTGAGTATGCCAAACAGGAAGTGCCCAATGGATTGGCACAGGCTTTCGTAATTGGCGCCGATTTTATTGGAAAAGACAAAGTAGCCCTGGTATTGGGAGATAATATTTTTTATGGAGTAGGACTGGGTTCTACTCTCAAAACATTAACCGATGTGGATGGCGGCTACGTTTTTGCGTACCGTGTATCCGACCCCGAAAGGTACGGCGTTGTGGAGTTTGATGCAAACAGAAAGGCAATTTCGATTGAAGAAAAGCCTAAAGAACCTAAGTCGAACTATGCCGTACCCGGATTGTATTTTTACGATAACTCGGTGGTAGAAATAGCAAAGAACCTGCAACCCTCTGCAAGAGGCGAATACGAAATTACCGATGTGAACAAGATCTATTTAAAACAAAACAAGTTGCACGTAGCCGTTCTGGATCGGGGAACCGCCTGGTTGGATACCGGAACTTTTGATTCGTTAACCGACGCATCCGAATTTGTAAGGGTGATTGAAAAACGCCAGGGAATGAAAATCGGTTGCATAGAAGAAATCGCGTACCGCAATGGGTTTATCAATAAAGATCAATTACAAGCTATTGCCGACGAACTTATCAAAAGTGGTTATGGCGCCTATTTGAAAAAATTGTAATTCAGCAACAGAAAATACAATCTATTTGCCACAGAATATGCCCGAAAAATTAGTTCACAAATTTTAGCACAATACATAGCAATGAAAATTACCATCGTTGGTACCGGATATGTGGGGTTGGTTACCGGCACTTGTTTTGCCGAAACAGGCAATGCCGTAACCTGTGTTGACATTGATGCTGAAAAGATTGAAAAACTGAAAGCCGGTGAATTAACCATTTATGAACCCGGGCTGGAACCGCTTTTTAATCGTAACCTAAAAGAAGGGCGGCTTCATTTTACTACGCGCTTGGAAGATTGTTTTGATGAAGCTGAGGTAGTTTTTCTGGCTTTACCCACACCTTCCGATGAGGATGGTTCGGCCGATCTGCAGTATGTGCTAACCGTAGCTGAAAAAATTGGAGAAATAAGTGGCGGGTATAAAGTAATTGTAAACAAAAGCACGGTTCCGGTAGGAACAGCGGAAAAAGTATTGCTGGCGATTCGGAAAAATTACCAGGGCGAAATAGACGTGGTAAGTAATCCCGAGTTTTTACGGGAGGGCGTAGCGGTGGACGATTTTATGAAACCCGATCGAATTGTGGTGGGTGCATCATCAGAAAGGGCCCGGGCGGTTTTGGACGAACTTTATGCTCCTTTTATAAACGAAGACAATTTTTTATTGTTTATGGATCCGCGTTCGGCAGAGCTAACCAAGTATGCTGCGAATACGTTTTTGGCTATGAAAGTTACATTCATGAACGAGATAGCCAACCTCTGCGAAAAAGTGAATGCCGATGTGGATATGATCCGAAAAGGCATTGGCGCCGATGACCGGATTGGTAAAAAATTCCTACATGCCGGCATCGGTTACGGTGGCAGTTGTTTCCCAAAAGATGTGAAGGCGCTGGCCAAATCTTCAGGTGAAGCCGGCTACGATTTTAAAATCCTCAATGCAGTTTTAGAAGTAAACGAAACCCAGAAGCTGGCACTACTACCCAAGATCAGAAACTATTTTTCAAATAATTTAGAGGGGATAACCCTTGCGGTCTGGGGTGCAGCGTTTAAACCCGATACGGATGACATTCGCGAAGCACCTTCATTAACCATCATTGATACGCTTTTACAGCAGGGTGCTCAAGTAAAGATGTATGATCCGGAGGCGATGGAAAATGTACAGAAAAAATACGGAAATCAACTATACTACGCAACGGATCAGTATGATTGTTTGTCTAATTGTAACGCACTCATTGTGGTTACCGAATGGGATATGTTCCGGTTTCCCGATTTTAAAAAAATGGGTGAATTGCTAAAAGAAAAAGTCATTTTCGATGGTCGTAATATTTTTGATTTAAAAGAAATGCAAAAATTTGGCTTTCATTATGAAAGCATAGGCAGGCGGGTGGTGAAGCAATTTTGAAGTTATGGTTCGACAACAAACACCAATAAATTATAAAAGTCAAACAGTATAAAAGTCTATGAACAATAAAAAAATTTGGAGTTGGTTATTAGTAGTATCGTTATCGTTCGCAAGCCCGGTGATTGTCCAGGCACAAAACAACTACGCCAATGTAAAAGTGGATGAGTTATCTGACGATCAGATTAAGCAAATGATACTGAAGGCCAATGAAATGGGTTACACAGATGCGCAATTAGAACAGGTGATGGTAGCGCAGGGTATGAGCCCCCAGGAGGCAGCCAAACTACGCCAACGTGCAGAACAAATTAGAAAAGGTGCAGCTTCCATTGGGAACGCAACCGTACCAGATGCTAAAACTGCCAGCGAAACAGGTCAGTTACGTTCTGTCAGCAGCGATACCGTTTCTAAACAGAAGACTGTTGTTCCAAAAAGCAGGATATTCGGCTCTGATTTGTTTAGCAATGGAGCGATTACTTTCGAACCAAATATGAAAATGGCCACGCCTAAAAATTATGTAATTGGCCCCGATGACCAGCTTTTACTCGATCTGACAGGTGACAATATCGCCAGTTATAAACTACCGGTTTCTCCGGAGGGGGTAATTTCGCTGGAATATGTCGGACGAATTACGGTTGGCGGTCTGACGATAGATCAGGCTACCAATAAAATCAGGGCTGCTATGGCGGGCACCTATCCCGCACTTCGGACGGGGCGTTCTCAGATTGCACTCAATCTTGGCAATATCAGGAGTATAAAAATTGTAATAACTGGCGAAGTGAATAAGCCAGGCACCTATACACTCCCATCACTGGCGACAGTGTTCAACGCCTTATATGCTTCGGGAGGCCCTAATGAACGGGGTTCTTTTCGTGCCATCCAGGTAATCCGAAATAATACGGTTGTTGGCACAATTGACGTTTATGATTTTTTGGTAAAAGGTATGCAAACCGGTAGCATCCGTCTTCAGGATCAAGACGTTATCAATGTACCGGTATATCACATGCGTGTGGACGTGGTAGGAGAAGTAAAGCGTTCGGCGATTTTTGAAACGCTACAGGGAGAAAGCTTTACCGATATTTTAAGGTTTGCTGGAGGATTTTCGGATGCAGCTTATTCAGCAAGGGTTAAGATATTTCAAAATACACCTACGGAAAGAAAAATTATTGATATATCGTCTTCCGAATTTTCAACGTACCACCCTACCAATGGAGACAAAATTTTTGTTGAACCAATTCTGGACCGCATAGAGAACCGCGTGGAAATACGGGGCGCGGTATATCGTCCAGGTACATTTGAATTATCCAAAGGGTTAAGTCTTTCCCATTTGATCCAGCAGGCCGATGGCCTACGAGAAGATGCTTTTATGAACCGAGGTTATATTATCAGGTTAAATGCCGATAATACGAGTTCGCTGTCTTCTTTCGATGTGGCCGAAATCATGCGTAACCCTGCTGCTGATATTATGTTGCAGCGCGAAGACATTGTTCAGATATCTTCAATTTTTGATTTGCGCGAAGAATACAAAGTAACCATTGCCGGGGAAGTTCGAAATCCGGGCACTTTCAATTATGCTGAACGAATGAGTGTGAAGGACCTTATTCAAATGGCAGGCGGTTTCAAAGAAGGCGCTACAAGTAAGCGGATTGAGGTGTCACGGCGCGTACGACATGCCGATCTTTCACAATTTTCTGCCCCCACTGCAGAAATTTATACAATCAGCCTTGATAGCGCTCTTGGGCTTAATAGTAATGAGTTTGTATTAAATCCTTTTGATATAGTTTCCATCCGCCTGGAAGAAGGGTTTTCTATACAACAGCAGGTAAAAGTAGAGGGAGAGGTATTGTACCCTGGTATCTATACTATCAAAAATAAAAACGAACGAATTTCCGATATTATAAAAAGAGCAGGAGGGCTTACCGTTTTTGCTTTTCCAGAAGGGGCTTCCTTAAAAAGAAAGACAGCAGGGTTAGATTCGGAAAATGAACGGATACGGTTATTGAATATGGAAAGAATGAAGCAATCAACAAACAAAGAAGTAGGCGATTCATCCACCGCAGTTTCAGAAGAATTGCTGACCTCCAATTTAGTAGGCATCGAGCTGGAAAAGGTTCTAAAAAAACCTAAATCAAGATACGATTTGGTCGTAGAAGAAGGTGATATTATCCGTATCCCTAAAATGTTGCAAACAGTAAAAGTAACCGGTGAGGTGTTAAGGCCCACCAATGTAGTATATGTGCCCGGAATGCCATTTAATTATTATATTAATGCGGCGGGTGGATTTACCAAAAAAGCATTGAAACGGAACGCCTTTATCACTTATGCCAACGGGTCAGCCGCTGGAACACAAAAATCTTTATTTATAAACAATTATCCTAAAGTAAAACCCGGTGCTGAGGTTGCAATACCTAGAAGAGCAGACAGGGAGCGGATGGATGCACAAGGCTGGGTGGGAATTACCTCTACAACTATTTCATTGGTAGCAATGATATTTGCAATTTTTAAGAAATAAAGACTATGGCTGAACAAAAACAAGTGTATAATAAAGAACTTAATGAAGCAAGGTCTTTAAAATATTTTTTTCAGGATGCCTGCGAGTGGGCAAATTATCTTTTACGCAAATGGTATTTTATTCTGGCTTTTTGTATTTTGGGCGGATTGGTTGGATACTGGTACGCAGCTTCTAAAAACCCCGTTTATACAGCTACCACTACTTTTGTACTCGAAACTAATGATAGAAGCGGATCTAGTCAATTTGCAGGTTTAGCTGCTATGGCCGGTATTGATCTTAGTGGCTCCGGCGGAGGTCTTTTTCAGGGAGAAAATATTATAGAACTCTATAAATCGAGGACGATGATCAGTAAAACCCTGCTTGCTTCCAGCGATTTTAACGGCAAAAGCCAACTGCTAATAGACAGATACATTGAGGGTAATGGTTTGAGGAAAGCATGGCAAAACAAACCAGAATTAAAAGGTCTGCAGTTTAATACGTCTGGCAACTACGCAAACCCGCATTTACAACTCCTGCATGATAGTATTATGTCGGGTATTGTGAAAGATATTGTTCAGAATAGTATGACTATTGGCAGGATTGACAGAAAAATGAATATTGTAAAGGTGGATATAAAATCGGGCGACGAACTGTTTGCCAAAGCATTTAATAAACAGTTGGTACAAACCGTCAATGAGTTTTACTTACAAACCAAGACCAAAAGGTCTTTGGACAATATCGCAATCTTACAACATAAAACGGATTCGGTTAAGGGTGTCATGACGGGTTCCATTTATCGTGCAGCTCAGGTAGTGGACATCACTCCCAACTTAAACCCAACCCGTTTGTCACAACGAACGGCACCCATTCAAACCGCACAGGCGAGTGCCGATGTTAACAAGAATATTTTATCACAATTGGTACAAAACTTAGAACTTAGTAAAATTGCTTTGCAGAAAGAAACTCCACTGATTCAGGTGGTGGATGAGCCCATACTACCTTTGGATAAAGAAGAGCTGGGGAAGAAAAAGGCGCTGGTTTTGGGAGGGCTGTCGGGTGGAATTTTTATTCTATTCCTATTGGTGGTAGTAAAAGTTGTGAAAGAAAATTTGCAATAACCCAGTAATTGGTTGTTAGTGTTCTGCCTCCCCGACACCCCAATGCATCTACTCTAGGTGGTACAAGCCTTAGAACAGGTAGCCTTGGGTTACACTAAGGGTATTGGTGACGGGCAGGCAAATAGCCCATCCCAAAATGAAGAGGTTAGTCTCTCCAGGAGGAGTCTTTATCATTCCTATAATTAACGACATTCGAAACATAATGTACCCATTGGATAGAACCACTTTTAAGGCCCATACTGTAACGGATGCGGATGCATCCCATGCTGTCTATTATAAGAAACGGACTTGGTAACAACGTTTAAAAACTGCGTTATACTTCAATAGTATCGCATATGACTTTCCAATGAATCATCCACCCCGGTTGGATAAGACTAAGGTTTCAGTTAGGAGTCATTGTAATGAGCAACATTTTCAATCAGGATTTTAAGGATTTTTAGAGGCGTATAAACAATTAAGGTTCGATATATTTAAGTGGGTGGGTTCTTGGTCATCCTGCATGGGTATCCCAGAACCACCGGCGATATAGATATTTGGGTAGAAAAAACACCAG
>JBDHYK010000103.1:0-11054 GCA_039811305.1 Niabella sp. | reverse complement strand
CAATGGTGCTTTGCAAACCGGGGTGGCTACCAGCGCTGCAGCCAGTTCCCTGCTGCCCGCACCCTCCCGATTCTCTTCCAATAATTTGATTCTTACGGGCGATGAGAGCAATAATATGACCAAGAACAATCAAATTAGCACCAACGTAACACTCCTGGTTGAGCCGATTAAGAACCTGCAGTTCAACAACTCGTTTAGCTATAGTTATACAACCAATAATGTAACTACTTATGCTCCTTCCTGGTTGTCTGGAAATTCGTCCAGTTATTACAACTCTACCAGTCGGCAATACTACTTATACAATCGTAGTCTTTTAAGCTACCTGATGTTATTGGATAAACATACGATCTATCCCTACGTATTTACAGAATTAACTTCTACCGGGGTACGTTTAGATGCACAACAATTCCGACGCGGCCCCAATGATCAAATATTAGGCCCAACAGGTTGGTCTATAGACTATAACAACTGGGGTCAAACCAAGGGCGGTACCCGCCCTCTAACCGAGGAAAGGGTGCATGCGTTCGGCGGCTCTGTAACCTACGATTTTGAAAAGAAATACATTATTACCTTCGACTATCGTTTAGACAAGACATCAACCAATGGTCCCAATTTTGGCTACAAACAGAGTCCTACCATCTCGGGTCGTTGGAACTTTTATAAAGAAAAATGGTTTGACAATACGCTGTTGTCCAACGGGGCATTAAGGGGTAGCTACGGTACGGTAATCCGTCCGGTGGGTAGCATTTTTGATGTATATGGCACCTATGTGATTGGCAACTATTACAACAACAATCCTACAGTTTCCATGCAGTTTTCCAGTGTTCCTAACCCGTTCTTCGAACCGGAAGCTTCTACAAGAACTCGTTTGGGCCTTGAGTTAGGCTTTGTGAACAACCGCTACAGCTTTGTGATCGAGCCCTTCTACAATACCAGCGACAATCAGCTTTGGGGACGTCAGTTAAGCAATATTACAGCATTTGATAAGCTTACCCAAAATGGAGCCTCGGTAGTAACACGCGGTGTGGAGTTTAGTACCAACCTGCGCCTCATAGATACAAAAGATCATCGCTTAGTGGTAGATGGTAACTTTACTTTCAACAATAACACTTTAGCGCAACTACCGGGTGGGGTACGGGAAGATATTGTTTCCCAAACAGATGAAACCGGAGCTACTGTTTCTGTGGTTAGAAGATTAGGACGACCCCAGTTTTCTAACCTGATGTTTGTAAATAAAGGAGTTTATGCATCTACAGACGATGTTCCCGTGAACCCGGCCACTGGTTTAAGATTGCAATATGGTACAAGGGGCCGGAATCAGTTCTTTCAGGCCGGCGACCCAATTTGGGTGGATGTAAATGGAGACTATATTATTGACGATAATGATATGGTACCCGTTGGTAACCCTCTTCCTACGTTCTATGGAGGTATTTCGCCCATGTACGAATTTGGTAATTTTCAACTTAGGGTAAGCACCTCTTATATTATCAAGAGGGATATTTTGAACTTAGTATTGGCTAATCGCTTAAAATCCTATTCTTCACCCGGTAGCATTGGCGCACTGCAACCTATTGACGGACTCAATTATTGGAAACCCATTAATGGCGACTTAGATAAAGGCAGCACAGGTGCCGTTTATCCCAATCCTTTTGACTTTACGAGGGCAGGGTCGCTCAACCCGTATCGTGTGAACCAAACCCTGTACATGGAAGATGGATCTTATTTTAAAATCGGTTCGATACTGTTAACCTACACGTTCCCCGAATCGCGGATCAGAAATTTAAAAATGAGCCAGTTGAGAATTAATGCCAGTATTTATAATGTTTACACTTTTTCGAAATATAGCGGCATCAACCCCGAAACAGTTACTCAGTTAGGAAGGGATATTTCTGGTGGGTATCCTACCCCCCGGGGTTATTCCATCGGACTTCAAATTCAGTTCTAAAGTAATATGACAGCAACCAGGATAAAATATAAAATCTTGAAAATGAAAACTTTAAAAATAGTATTCCTCCTCGTTTTTGTTACAGGCGTGTTCACGGGGTGTAAGAAGTTTCTTGCGCTCGATCCGCTCAGCAATTTGTCGGGCAATAATTTCTGGCGCAATAAAGAAGACGCCGATGCCTTCACAAATGGCAACTATGAGTTGCTGAGAAAAGCAGTTACCAGAAACGATCTCACACTTCCCTCGGGTTACGATGAGTTTCCCTTCTTTATTCTGGGGGGCGATTTCAGAGGAGCTCCTATCATTCGGAATACCGCATGGGATCGTGTATATCTCGATCATATTAAAGGAAACGACCTGAGACGGTTCTTTGCAGCCCAAACTTCCTCAGATGTGTATTGGAGAAATATCTGGAACATGGATCGCTTTTCAGAATGGGATCGGTTTTACAAAGTAATTTCTTCTGCCAACATTGCGGTGGAGAATGTAAGCAAAATGGCGGATAATACCATTAGCGGTGAAGATAAAAAGCGGTTGATTGCCGAAAATGTATTTCTAAGGTGCTTTGTCTATCTTCTGATGGTGCGCCAATGGGGCGATGTACCTTATTATACTTCAGCATTTCAAAGCGAAGCCCTGGGAAGAACATCGGCACTGGAGGTATTGCAAAACTGTGCAAAAGATATAGAACCGGTACGCAACGACCTGCCCTGGACCTATGATAACCCTGTTTTTGTAGCAGTAAGAGCGATGCGGGGTTCGGCTCTGGATTTATTAATGCACCTAAATATGTGGAGCGCCTTTTTTGATAAAACCAATGCACAGCAGTATTACCAACAGGCTGCCAAATTTGGCGAAGAACTATATGCCACCAACAACGGCGCTTACCGGCTTTTGCCCCTGACGCGAACTTCCGAAATATTTAAAGGGCGCTCCCAGGAAGGTCTGTTCGAGATACCCCAAAACAAAAACTACCAGGAGAGTTTTGGATGGAGTACCTATTACGACCATACTAAAAAGCCTTCTGATAATTTTACCAGTTCGGCCTACCCCTATGTTTGGTACACGAAAAAATATATGGAAAAATTATACCCACCCGCTATTGCCGACGGGCGAAAAACCTATTGGTACGATGGAACGACCATCTATAATGAAAACAGTTCTTTTTACATCATTAAATTCCTTATTGACCAGGCAGAAAACAACCCCAATACCAAACTTTTTGATGCCAGCGAAACGGTTTTCCGGTATTCTGAAGCCTTGCTCCTGTATGCTGAAGCACTTGCAGAACTGGGCATGAATGATAAATCGAAAGAAGTATTGAACGTGGTGAGGGCACGAGCTTTAGCACCCAATATTACCACCGATGGAGATGCATTGAAAGACGATATTTTCTGGGAAAGGCAAAGAGAACTAATGGGCGAGGGGCATTACTGGTACGACTGGGTTCGAACCCGAAGGATATTAAGTAACGAATTTGGGTACAAACCCAGTGTAGAAGAATTTAACGCAGGCGCCTGGACTTGGCCCATCAGCAAAAAGGCCAAAACCAATAACCCTAAAATGACATTGAATAATTATTGGGAATAAAACTATTTAGTTCAAAATTATGAAGAACCTATTTTTAATCGTAATGGCCATAGCCTCTCTTACATTTACAGGATGCAAAAAGAATGGCTACTATAAAGATTCGGGGGTTACCTCGGGTAAGTTCAACGGTACCGTTATGGACTACCTGAAATCCAAACCGCAGTACTTCGATTCAATTGTAAGAATTATCCGAATTGCCGGGCTTGAAAATACCCTCCAAAACGAACAGGTAACGTTTTTTGCACCGGCAGACTCTTCAGTAAATTACCTAATCCGATTTACTAATGAGCGGTTAATACAGTTGGGCAAACCGACTATTACCGGAATCGAACAAGTAGTGCCCCGCCTGTGGACCAAGTATTTGAGCCGCTATGTTTTTAAATTCAAAAAAGGACTGAATGACTTTCCGCAGGTAGATTTTGGGAATCTGACTACCTACGCCGGTCAAATTTACCCGGCGGCCGACGGCACTTATATGAACATCGGCGCCGTGTATTCCAGTGTGGTGCTGGGAGGTAGTGGTGGCGCCCCCTCTACCACCATCCCCTATGCGGGGTACCGGTACCTAACGGTTTCTTATTTGTCGTCTCAATACAATACTCGCGATTATGCTACCTGGCGTACAGCCACAGTAGCCTCTGTAAATATTGAAACAAATAACGGGTATGTACATACATTAAAATATGCCACGCATTATTTTGGTTTTGATTTGGGAGAATTTGTTGATGATGTGGCCTACAATAACTATTAATTAAAAAAGCAGAAGCCCTCAAAACAATAAAAAAATAACAAGAATGAACCCTACTGAAGTATATCCCATTGTTTTATTAGAAAAAGGGCTGTTTTATACCCGGTAGGCTCAGTTGGTAGAACGGATTGGTTTTGTTCAACAACTTATAAACATAAAAAGCGTTAAGGATGAAAAAATATATTCTTTTTGTTTCGGTCTTGATTCCCTTGATCATGATTTCGTGCAAAAAAAGTGTAGTGGAAGGATCAGAAATCTATCCGCTGGCGCCGCCGCCGGTGATAGAGTTTTTACCCAACCGACCCGTGCCAAGTACTGCCAGTGGCGGTGAAGTAGTTAAAATTTCCGTTGAAGGATTGAAAGGGAAGGATTTTACCGCCTACGTAAGTTCGGTAAAAGCTGAGGTAGTAGAAACCACGGATTCCTATGTGACGCTGAAAGTACCGCAGGACGCGATTACCGGCTCCGTTTCTGTTTTGGTAAATAACCAGCAGTATTTTGGGCCAACCCTTCAGATACGCGGTGAGGTGGCCGTAGATCCTAACTTTGATGTATTCAACTATCGGGCTACTCTCGGTTCCATTAATGGCATACTGGCTCGTGATGCTTCTACCTATCTGATCTATGGTGGTTTTCAGGATTATCAGGGAAAACAATCCGAAACCGCTCCCATTCGGGGTATGGTTCTGATCAACAATGATGGTGCCTATGCCAGTACCACATCCAATGACAGATTCTCGCTGGGAATCCCCCGGTTTTCCAATGTGAAACATATTGTGAAATTGGCATCGGGAAGTTATCTGATTGCAGGAGGGTTTTCTACCTACAGTAATAAACCGGTAAACGGGGTGGTAAGGGTGAACAGTATAGGGTATCTGGATACGGTGAAGGTAGAAGTAGTAAATCCCGATCCGGTGAATAAACCCCAAGACGGAACCGAAATTGTTTCAACCCTTAATGGGGGTGTGGGCGGAGCCATTGCAAGAGTGTTTGTTACCACAGATGATAAATACATCGTAACCGGGAACTTTCAAAATTTTGTTAGTACTTACTACCCCATGTCGCAGAAAGGAGCACCCTATTTAGACAGAATAGACGCACCCAGCATCGTGAAAATGTACAATACCGGCGACTTCGACTCTACGTTTAACTATGATTTTGCTTCCAAAAAAGGAAGCGGTGCCAATGGTTTTGTAAACGATGCCGCAGAGCTACCCAACGATGAGGTAATCCTGGTTGGAGTGTTTACCGCGTTTCAGGGTCAGTCAGCCGGAAGAATAGTAAAGATAAATCCGACAAACGGAAAAATTAGTAGTTCTTTTAATGCCGGCACAGGTGCCGATGGAGAAATTCGGCGGATTACGTTCAATCCAGCAGTGGCCAACAGGTATGTTATTTCCGGTACGTTTAGAAAATACAATGGGGTGCCCGTAAATGGCGTGGCAATTATTGATGGCAATGGCAACCTAATAACAACATTCAATGCCAAAGAATTTTCAGGAGGGCTTATTAATTACGCAGGTCTTTTGAAAAACGGCAATGTAGTGGTATCGGGATCGTTCACCCATTACGGCGGAAAAGTGCGCCCCGGATTAGTAATCTTAAACAGCTCCGGCGCCATGATAGATAAGTACAACAAGTTTGGCCTGTTTCGCGGACAAATTAATGATATGGTTGAAACGACCAGTAGTGGTGTTATTCCCGCACTGTTCTTAGTGGGTAGTTTTGACAGGTATGACAATATTGCAGTAAGTAATATTGTAAAAATAATCTTTACAAATTAATTTATATGAGAAAAAATTTCAGGTATATATTAACTTGGTTTGCAGCCCTGGTAGTAGTTGCCGCCTGTAATAAGCCTCTTGTAGAAGCAAATAGCGGGGTGGAGGTGCCTTCCGATACAACAGCCAGAACAGAGAAAGTGTTGCTCATACTAATAGACGGTGCCGTTGGTGATGAGTACCGAAGCCTGGCATTACCCACATTAAAATCGCTGGAGCAAAATTCAATTTTCAGCTATGACGGGCTCAACAGTATTAACAATGAAAAAGTTACCCTCGAGCAATCCTGGTCCAGCATTATGACAGGGGTAACCTCTGCCAAACACAATGTAACCCAGTCTCTGGCAACTAATAATTTTGGACAATACCCTTCCTTTCTATCCCGTTTAAAACAGGTAGATGCCAACTTCTATTCCGTTGCAATTGCAGCAAACACCGCCCTTGCCGATAACCTGTTTACTGCAGCAAACGAAAAATTTGTTTTTGCCAACAACGACGGAGAGGTAAATAATAAAGCCAAATCAATACTGGCAGCAACCCCTGCCGATGTGGTGGTTGTACATTTCAACAGTCCAAACCAGGCCGGGCTATCGTCTTCTTATACAGCCGCTTCTCCGGCCTATGTGCAAGCGGCTCAAAATGTGGACGGCTATATAAAGCAACAAATTGCCGCAGTACAGTCTCGTCCGGCTTTTGCCAAAGAAAACTGGATGATTATGATCGTGTCAACAACAGGAAGCAATCTTCAAAATGCCTTAGTTCCCTGGAGTGCGTTTGAAGATAAAAATCATAATACTCTTTACTTTTTCTTTAACCCAAGGTTTCAGTTGCGCAGTTTTACAAAACCCAGTGCTACATCGCTGATACCTTACCAGGGAACCACACCAACCTATTTAATTAGTGGAGCGGCCAACAATAGATACGCGTCCATGGATGCTGCTGCAAGTAGTACAGATTTAAATTTTGGAACCACCGGCGATTTTACGGTTCAATGTAAAATAAAAACACCCACTGGAGGCATTAATTACCCTTCCTTCTTTGGTAAAAGAGCCAGTTTTGACGGAACAAGCCCCGGATGGCTGTTCTTTTTTGAAGGCAATGGCTGGGGTTTTAATGTGAGCCAGGGAGGCGGGAACCGCCAGGTGGTTACCGGTACGGTGATCAACGATAATAAATGGCACACACTGACAGGGGTGGTGAAGTTGGAAAACGGAGTAAGAACGATAACTTCTTTTACAGATGGTGTTAAAATGGGTTCTACCGCGATTACAGGTTGGAACCTCGATTCTCCAAGTCCCTTTAGTGCCGGATGGAGAAACGGCAGTAACAGTGGCTCCGCAAAACAAATTAATATCACCGATATCCGGATATATAATGCAGCACTTCCAGATGCCTACATTTCCTCCAATTTTTGCAGAATTGAAGTGCCGACTACCGATACCTATTATAACAACCTGATAGGATTTTGGCCTAGTTCAGCGGTTTTTCAGGATCCGATTACAGACAAATACTATTTGAAAGATGAAAGTCCGAAAAATAGAAAGTTGATCATTGCCGAATACGCAAAAACCGATTTTTATGACAGCCAGTTTGGGGTTTGCCCGCCTTTGTCTGAGGCTGTTTATAAACTAGCACCCTTAGCCGTAGATGTGGCCAGTCAGATCTACTCCTGGTTGGGCGTACCTGCCAGGCCATCCTGGAACTTAGACGGGAAATCCTGGGTACCCAATTATTCTAACCAATAATTAAATGAATAAAAAAATATTATGAAGCATCTTTATTATTCTTTGGTTGGTATCTTATTGCTGGCAGTATTTTCATGCCAAAAATCTGATATAAACATAAAAGATGGATTCCCAGGTAGCGGAAAAGATTCTGCTTCTGTAACCGTGGACACCAGTACGACTAAGGTGGACGCCAGTAAATTTGCCGAAGCACGGATTTTCCCCGGGTTGGTATGTGCCGAAGAACCAAGAATTAGCAAAACGCTAAGCATGAATTTGGATTTTAACGCCGTGCCTACCACCCTCAGAATCAACGTGCCGCCTTATCCCCAGTTTAGTACAGGTTTTTATGCGGCCCCTGGCGAAGTGATTACGATTGATGTTCCTGCCAATATGTATTCCCTATCGGTGCAAATTGGTGCCTGGACGGATAATCTCACCGGCAAGATTGCACAAGGCAACCCCGTAAAACGCGCACCAATTGTCTATATGAAACAACAATTGGCACCCGGCAGAAACCAACTCCGGAACCTGTATGGTGGTCATGTGTATATTTTAAGCAATGTACCCGTAAAAAATCCGGTTTCCATTACATTCGGAAATGTTTGTAATTCCCCCGACTTTGTTTTGGGGCAAACCAATGCCGCGCAATGGCAAACCGCCATCCGTACCTCCTGTGTACCCTTCCTTGAACTCCGTAGCAAGAACTTTACCATCGTAGTGCCACGGGAGTATTGTTTGCAGTACCCTATTGCTGACCCGGCAGATATGCTTACCGAATGGGATATGGGTATGGATGAAGACGTGTACGGCTGGACGGGGCTTACCGAAAATGCAGCCGATCCCCTTGATAAATCACCCATGCTTCCGATGCGTTTCGTGCTCGATGTAGATCCGGTAGTGGGTTATGGGCATAATGGGTTCCCAATTGTGGCCGTACAGGATCAGTATTGGTTTACGAGCTTTTCCAATGTAAACCGACTTAAAAACGCAGATGTTTGGGGTGTTTATCACGAAATAGGCCACAACTTTCAACAAGGCTGGTGGAGCTGGAGCACCCTGGGCGAAACTACAAATAACCTTTTCATCTATAAATTAGCCAACCGAATGTACCGCAGAGGCCTCACCTCGGCCTGGCCTCCTAAAGAACATCTTAATGCTGCAGAATCGGCAACCGCAATTTCCTTTGCCAATGACGCAGCAGGTGGTAAAAACTTTGATGGTACGGATGCCAGAATCAACAGCCCGTTTTTTAGGTTGGTACCGTTTTTGCAGATATTCGACAAGGTACCCGCCAATTGGGACGGCAACGGAATGCCCGACGGCTGGGGATTCTTTCCCTATCTATACTCTCAAACCCGAAGAGCCCTGCGGCAGCCCGGATCTGACCTGGCCAAGCATGATTATTTCTTCGAAGCCCTTTGCGATTATACAAAGAAAAACTGGGTGGTATTTTTTATAAAATGGGGAATTCAGGTGAGCGATGTAACCTTAGCCCGGGTAGCAGCCAAGGGGTATCCCATCATGAATAAAGACTTTTGGAACTACAACCCTTCCAGCCGAACCGGAGGGAATAACACCTTTAACGTAGATCCTTACGCAAAATCCAACTGGAAAGTGAGTTCCTTTAGTTCTCAGGAAGCCGGTGGCGAAGGACCTGTAAATGGGTATGCTGCTACCATTATTGACGGCGATCCTAACACCTTCTGGCACTCCCGTTGGTCGGGAACCGCCGCAGTTCCTCCGCACTGGATTATTGTTGATTTTAACAACTTTACCAGGGCAGATAATGCCATATCAATCATAGGGTTCACATTCCATCAACGACAATCGTTAACACGGAATATTAAAAATTTAAGGGTGGAAACCAGTATGAACGGAACCACCTGGACCCAGGTATTAGGCAGTCCCTTTGCCTTGCAGCAGGTAACGGCCGGCCAAACGAAAATGCTTCCCGCACCCATTAATGCACGATATGTAAGGCTATGGGTGAATGTCGCTGCGGATGTGTTTGACGGTACTCAGTTTGCTGCCTTAGGCGAGTTTGATGTGGTAAAACCCTAGTATAACTTAAAAGAAATTCATGATAATGAAAAATTATAGTTTGTTTCTATCGTGCGTGGCGCTTCTCTTTTTCTCAGGCCTGATGTTTTCCTGTAAAAAATACGCCGATCCACCGCCAGTTTTTGAGGTGGGGGATAGCTTAGTGGTAAAACCGCCTCGCAAGGTGTTATTTATTGCAATTGACGGCGTTCCCGGTGCCGAAATGAAAGCCATTATGCCCACAAATATTGCCTCCCTGCTTCCAAAAAGTAAGTATAGCTGGGATGTGCTTTCCGAGGTAACTACTACCACGGTTGCCAGTTGGAAAACCCTGCTATCCGGGGTCAACTCATCCCAACATAATATTTTGGGTTTAGACAGTACTTTTGCAATCTCAACGGGTGGTACCGACTACGAGGGTAAATACATTCCATTCTATCCCTCTTTTTTCAATTATATTTTAACAACACCACAAAATGATCTCAGGTCGGCATTTATTACCGGTTGGAGTGATTTGATCCGTTTTGGAGCCCCCGAAGTTACCGACCGGATGCCGGTAAGCTCCGATGCCGCAGTAAAAGACTCTGCCGTACGACTTTTAAAGTCCAGCAGTGAGGATTTGATTATCGCTAATTTCTCCGATCCTGCACGCGTGGGTCTTTCTTATGGTTTTTCGAATACCGTACCAGAATATAAAGCCTCAATTCAAAAAGTGGATGGTTATATTGGAGACTTGCTCAATGCACTGAGGAAAGACCGTGCCACTTATAACAAAGAAGAATGGTTGGTAATTATTGCCAGCACCCATGGTGGCATCAACAAAAGTTTTGGCGGTGCCAGTGAGGCCGAAAAAAGAACCTTTGCCATTTATAACTATGATCTGTTTAAACAACAGGAATTTACCGCACAAGGTGTGTATTCGGCTGTGGAGTTTGGGGGCAATGGCACGGCCGCCCCATTGAAGATTGGAAAGCTGAACGATGCAAATGAATTTAATATTGGTGCAGCAGGAAAGCAATTGACTATTCAATATAACTTTAAATCGCCTTCGGCATTTTCGTACCCTCACTATTTTGGGAAGCAGTTAAAATTTGCTGCCGACAGGGGCTGGACAATGTTCACAAATGCTAGTGGTACCTGGTGCATTTCTATAAGGGGTACCGCCGAGCGAAGAATGCAACTATCTACAAAAAATATTTTTGATGGAGCGTGGCACAGGCTGG
>JBDHYK010000102.1:0-11150 GCA_039811305.1 Niabella sp. | reverse complement strand
GCTTTTTTATCTCAATAAGCATCTGCATTCGCTTACCTATTAGTTCGCCATGTTTGCGTTGTAGCGAACGAAGCTCACTGACAGGCTCTTTAATATGTATGACTAATGGATATGCCATAGTATAATTATTTAGTAGTCCAAAGATAAAACAAAAAAATCCAATAACCAAATATTGGACTATTTATTTTTATAATTCGTATTATTTTTTCAGATTCGTTATGTATTTCCATTTGTTATCTTTGCCACAAACAAAAAATAATTTATGGCGCAGCAATTAGTTAGCTTACAAGGCGATGTTAAACCTTACGACTGGGGCGGAACCGCTTATATCCCTTCTCTGTTGCAAGTAGAAAACCCAAATCAGCAACCTTTTGCAGAGTATTGGCTGGGCGGGCACCCACAAGCCAAATGTTTGCTGGGTTTGTCTCAAGAAGAGCCTGTTTTATTAAAAGATTATATTGCCCCAATGGCAAAGGAGTTGCTGGGAGAACCGGTATTCAACCACTTTGGCACCCTGCCTTATTTGTTAAAGGTGCTGGATGTAAAAGATATGCTATCTATTCAGGTGCATCCTTCCAAAGAACAGGCTGCAATTGATTTTGAAGCCGAAAATAACCGAGGCGTGCCTCTTAATGCGCCTGATAGAAATTATAAAGACGCCAACCATAAGCCCGAGCTGATGGTAGCCATGAGCGAGTTTTATTTATTACATGGTTTTAAACCTAAAGAAAACCTGCTTGCCACATTGAACAGGGTGGCAGAGTTGAATATTTTTGTACCCGTGTTTGAAAAAGAAGGCTACAAAGGGCTTTACAAAATGGCGATGGAACTACCTCAGGAAAAGGTTAATGAAGTATTGCAGCCCCTCATCAACCGGATCGTACCTCTATATCAGCAAAATGCGCTAACAAGAGACCAGGAAGATTTTTGGGCTGCGCGGGCAGCACTTACTTTTGTTCGACCCGATGGAATAGACCGGGGTGTTTTTTCGATCTATTTTTTCAATGTTCTTCATTTAAATAAAGGCGATGCTATTTTTCAGGATGCCGGGGTGCCTCACGCATATCTGGAAGGGTATAATGTGGAAATTATGGCCAGCTCGGATAATGTGTTGCGTGGTGGATTGACCACCAAACATATTGATACCGCCGAACTGCTAAAGCATACCAAATGCGAGCCTACGGTAGCCAAAATTATTAAACCCCAGGCTGGAGAAAAGGTACAGGTGTATAAAACTCCTGCAAAAGACTTTGAACTAAGCTCTTATGACCTGAAAAAAGACGAAGAAACTCTAATTCATGTTACAACTACCGAAATATTTTTATTAATGGCAGGCGCAGTTACCTTGAATTGTGGAGCGAACCATTTGGTACTGCAACCCGGCAAAATAGCTGCAGTCGCGTTCAGTGGGGCAGCAGTATCTGTAAAAGCAACAGCAGATGCCCTGCTGTTTAGAGCTTCGGTTCCGGTTTATGAATAAGAATAAAGGAACGTCTTTGTACCTACCTAAGAAGGGGTTCTAACAGAAACACAGTTCCCATAAGAAGTGGAGAAGTGCCAGGTATTATAACCTCAATTAAAACAAAACAACAACCCCCCTGATATTTCATGGGTCTTATCGTTATTTGCTCGCAATAACAGAAAATATTGCAAGTTTATTTCACGAAACGACTTTTAGTGGTGTTATCTTTCCAATAAACAGTTACTTTTGCAGATAAAGATTTTATATGGCACTTAAAGATATTCAATCAAGAGGTAATAAAGACACACGTAGTGGTTTCGGCGATGGCATTGTAGAAGCCGCTCGTACTAACGAAAAAATTGTGGCGCTCACTGCCGATCTGTTAGGCTCTATGAAGCTGAATCAGTTTGTGAAAGAGTTTCCCGAAAGATTTGTTCAGTGTGGTATTGGCGAAGCCAATATGATGGGTGTGGCGTCGGGGCTTACGATTGGTGGTAAAATTCCTTATACAACCACGTTTGCCAATTTTAGTACCGGAAGGGTGTACGACCAAATTCGTCAATCCATAGCCTACAGCAATAAAAATGTGAAAATTTGTGCTTCACACGCTGGTGTTACATTGGGTGAAGATGGTGCTACACACCAGATATTAGAAGATATCGGATTGATGAAAATGCTCCCGGGCATGACGGTGATTGTACCCTGCGATTACGCACAAACCAAGGCAGCCACCAAGGCCATTGCAGATTACGAGGGCCCTGTATATTTAAGATTTGGTCGCCCTGTTTGGCCAATTTTTACTAATGAAGAAGATTTTGAAATAGGAAAAGCACAGATCTTTTCTCAGGGAACCGATGTAACGATTTTTGCCTGCGGACATTTAGTTTGGAATGCAATTCAAGCTGGTATTCAATTGGAAGAAAAAGGTATCAGCGTTGAACTTATAAATATCCACACAATTAAACCTTTAGACGAAGAAGCAGTCCTAAATTCAATCAGAAAAACAAGATGTGCCGTTACTGCCGAAGAGCATAACGTACTGGGTGGTATGGGCGATATGATAGCACAATGCGCGGCCCGCCATTTTCCTGTACCTATTGAGTATGTGGGTACTAACGACACTTTTGGAGAAAGCGGTACTCCTATGGAATTAATGGCAAAATATGGGTTGGACGTACCTGATATTGTAGCGGCTGCAGAAAAAGTGTTACAACGTAAACAGTAAAACTTTTAAAACAGGTTGCTCCCAGCCCAATGGTTGGGAAAGCTCTTAGATAATTCAAACCGGGCAACTACAAATGTCCGGTTTTTTGATGCGTTCACGATACCCGCTGGACATTCCTAAAAAAAATTAGATCGTTCAATGGAAATATTTGAAGCAACAAAACGGGTTTGAACAGTTTTCAACGTCAAAAACACGAACATGCAGCAGTCTTTACCCGATGAGGAAATCTTAGCACTTTTTCGTAGTCCTGTTACGAAAGAGAAGGGATTTACGCTGCTGGTAAACAAGTATAAAGAACGGCTTTACTGGCATATTCGTCGTATGGTGGTGGTGCATGAAGACGCCGATGACGTTTTGCAAAACGTTTTTATTAAAACCTGGAACGGCTTGAATCGGTTTCGGGAAGATAGCAGACTTTTTACCTGGTTATACCGGATTGCAACGAACGAAAGCCTGACTCATTTGAAAAATCAAAAGAAAAAAACATCTTTTGAAGCCGGTTTTGACGAGCAGGGTTTGCAAAATAAAGTTAAGGCCGACGCTTATTTTGACCCGAAAAAAATTGAGTGGAAACTTCAGTTAGCGATTCAAACACTGCCCGAGCAACAACGCCTGGTTTTTAATCTACGCTATTTTGATGAAATGCCCTATCAGGAAATGAGCGAAATAACCGGAGTAAGCGTTGGAGCCCTGAAAGCAAGCTTTCATCACGCAGCAAAAAAGGTGCAGCAGTATCTAACCCGTCATTAAACTTTTTAAAGTCTAAAACGTCAAAGTGAAAATGATACAAGACGAATTAAAAAATTACCCTCTTTTGCAACAACTTAAAAAGGTATCGTTGGCGAAGTCGCTGAGCCCACCCGATGACTATTTTTCTGAATTTACAGAAAGGCTTTTACAAAGACTTCGCCACGAGGCTGTATTCTCTGTTCAGGACGAATTGATGGAACTGGCTCCCCAGTTGGCAACACAATCAATTCAGAGCCCTTACAAAGTGCCACAGGGATATTTTGAAAAAGAACCGCTTGTTCCTGTTCTTTCCAATCGGCATCAAAAACAAAAAGGCAGTTTGTTCCTATTGAAAAACTGGATCCGCGTTGCTGCAGCCGCTGTACTGATAGGGTTTATGTCTATCTTGGGGTGGATGTATTTTCAGAATAGAGACCTGATGAAAAGTGCCCCACCCGAAACCTTGATCCATCGGGCAACAGAAGAACAGTTGGCAGGGTTTTTAACTGACGATGGGTCGTCAATACTACAAAATTTTGTAAATTCTCAAAACCCGGCTTCGTCTGAAACGAATATTCCAGTGTCTTTGGAAAAATTTACCGATTCCGAATTGTCTGATTTTTTAGAAACCACCAGTGTAAACGAAATGAGTTTTTAATGCTTCTTTTAAAAGAGTACTTTATTTAAACAAAAGCCGGCATTTTTTATCTTATAAACATTTTTTATTCAGATGTTCCATTTTAAAATAGCAGGATTCTTTACAGCTTTTATACTTTTTTCAGTTATTGCAGCAGCACAACCCAAAAAAGGAATGAAGATGAACGATGTTTTTTTTGGCTATATGCAAAATAAATTAGAGTTGAGCGCCCAGGAGGGAGACCGCATGCGCCCCTTAGTGGCACGTTATTTTAATGAGCTGAAAACGATTCAATTGTCCAATTCCGATCCCCTGATCCGGGAACAAAAAAAAATTGAAACGAAAATTGCTTATCGGGAACAATTTTCACAAATTCTGGGGCAGGAAAGAGCCAATCGTTTTTTTATGGAAGAACAAATCTTTCGTAAAAAAATAAAAGAAGAATTGAAAAAACGACAAAATAATTAAAAGATTTTATTTTTTTTCAGTTTTGATAAAAAAAGATTTTTTTATTAAAAAAACAGTATTACATTTGCATTGGTGTTTTTCATAGGTTAGCAACGGCCAGCTCTTTTTAGGGCAGGCCTTATTTTTTTAACCTCTTGTATTTTTTGAAGATTTTTTATACACAGGTATTTTACTGTCATGATAAAATAGAAAACTCCATTGTTCATCGCAGCCTTGTTTCCACCATTTTTCGCGTAGCTGCATGGCCTTCTCCCCATCAAAGTCGTATTTTGCCCTAAATCGTTTTTTTAATTGCCACAACTGCGGCGCATCATCACCACCAAAGAACACCACTTCATCCTCCTCCCGAATCCAAAATACCTGGTGGAACTGTGCATGGGCACCGGTAACTTCATAGTGAATATAATAATCAATTTCACCCTCATCCTCTGTTAAAAGCTCCAGGTTTGGAAAGGAGCTGATGATCTCTAAACTCGTTTTCTGATAAGAGGCTCCACCCAATTGTAGCCCATAGTCCAGCTCCTTTTTTTGCACATATAATAATGCGTTTTCAAAACTAAATAAATGCGTATAGGGGTTAATGAGGCCACCGATATGGTCTTTGTGAAGATGGCTCATCAGAACTTTTGTCACCTCATCGGGTTCAATTCCTGCGTGTTTAAGATTTTTATATAGTTGAAACATTCCATTTTCATCATTGAAACCTAATCCGGCATCCAATAAAATGACATCTTTTTTAGTAATCACAACAAATGGTTGTATTTCCACCAGGAGGCTACCGGTCATTTTCTGTTCCTTGTTTTCTGCTTGTGGGTGGGCTGGAATAAACTTTTTTGTTTTGTCAACAGTGAAACTGCCTTCGGAAAGGGGGATAACCTTCATCGTATGAGATTTTTTTGGAAATTGTTGTGGAAATAATCCACCGGGTTTGATAAATAAGAACAATGTAAAACTACCCATTTTTTCTTTTTCTTTTCGTTTTTCATTATTGTGCTGTTTTTACGCATCTTCGGCTGTTGGCTGTCAGGCTTCGGAAACTCGTTAAAATCGGGAAAATATGCTTAGGAATAACAATTTTTTGTAAATTTGGAAAAGATTTAAAATTAGAGAAATGAGAACCGCGGTGCAAATAGATATAACTTTTGACCAAATTCTGTCTATGGTAAAACAACTACCTCGACAGCAGAAAATTAAGCTTTCAAAAGAGCTGGAAAAAGAGGCTATAGATTCGAAATTAACTCGACTATTAAATTCCTTTAGGGCAAAGGACCTTGACCTGAAAACAATAAATTCAGAAGTAGAAACTGTAAGACAGGAAATCTATGCCAAACAAAAACATTAAAGTCATTTTTGATACCAATGTTTGGATTAGCTTCTTGATTGGGAAGCGACTGACAAAGATAAAACACCATATTTCAGATAGAAACATCACGATAATTACGACCGAGCAACTTTTGACTAAAATAAAAATCGTTACAAGTCGTAAAAAACTCAAGAAATATTTTCCGCAAGAGAGTATAAAAGAACTTGTTGACCTTTTGGAAACTATTGCGGATAAGATTGATATTAAGCCGACTTATTTTATAAACCGAGACCCCAAAGATAATTTTTTATTGGACTTGATTGATTTTTCAAAAGCAGATTATTTAATAACAGGAGACAAAGATTTATTGGAACATAATCCTTTCAGAACAGCGAAGATTCTAACACCGAGAGAATTTGAAAAGGAACTTGAAAAATAGCCTGAACAGCCAACAAACAGCTTGCCACAATGGCTGGTAAACGGCTTCGATTAACGGAAAAGTATAAAATTACGGTCTCGGCTTCGTTTGACGTTTAGCAGTAAAAATCAACCATTGCAGCA
The DNA here is from genome assembly GCA_039811305.1 of Niabella sp. Classification (GTDB taxonomy): domain Bacteria; phylum Bacteroidota; class Bacteroidia; order Chitinophagales; family Chitinophagaceae; genus Niabella. The sequence goes on along the minus strand of JBDHYK010000102.1, from coordinate 4,765 downwards.
AGCAGAAAGACGTTTTTTGCATAGCCTATTTTTTTCTATCATAAAATTGTATTCTTTGTGGATATGGGAATCAGGTTTAATAATAAAAAGCCCAGCTCATTAGGGAATAATTGGATTTATTAACGGTATTATGACAAAAAATTAAAAAATATACGATAAACTTTAGAAAACATACAGTATTATTGCTTATTTATTAAACTATGCAATAATGGAGAAAATTAAATTTTACAACGGACAAACCATCCCTTTAGAACTACACAAAACCCGGGTAGTACAGAAACTGCATTTAGTACCCATCGAGCGCCGATTGGAAGCCTTATATGAAGGTGGTTTCAATACCTTCCGGCTGAATACGAAAGATGTATTTTTGGATATGCTTACCGACAGTGGCACTAATGCTATGAGCGACAACCAATTAGCTGCAATGATGCAGGCGGATGATGCTTACGCCGGTTCGCAGAGTTTTGACCGCCTGCAACAAGCCGTTCAGGATGTGTTAGACAAAAAGTATTTTCTGCCGGTGCACCAGGGACGTGCTGCCGAGAACATTATTTCCAATGTGTACGTGAAGCAAGGTAGCCTGGTACCCATGAACTACCATTTCACTACTGCAATGGCACATATTACGCAATACGGTGGTAAAATAGCAGAGTTACTGTACGATGAGGCTTATGTGGTGAACTCAACGCACCCCTTCAAAGGCAATATGAATTTGGAAAAATTAGAGGAGATCATTCATATACACGGCGCTAAAAATGTTCCGTTTATTAGAATGGAGGCTTCTACCAATTTAATTGGTGGGCAACCCTTTTCGGTTCAAAACCTGCGAGATGTACGGGCAATTGCAGACAAATACAGTATTCGCTTAGTGCTGGATGCCAGCCTGATTGGTGAGAATGCCTACTTAGTACTGCAACGGGAGCCCGAATTTAAAAATTCTTCAATGGCTGAAGTGATTAAAATTATGACTGGCCTTGCCGATCTGATTTATTTTTCGGCCCGAAAACTCAGTTCCTCACGAGGTGGAGGCATTTGTACCAACGATCTTGCTATCTACAAAGAATTAGAATCGCTGGTACCTCTGTACGAAGGTTTTTTAACCTATGGGGGTATTTCGATGCGTGAAATTGAAGCGATGGCTGTAGGTTTATACGAAACATTGGATGAAACCATGATCAGCCAAAGTCCTTCATTTATTCAATACTTAGTCAATGCATTGCATGATAACGGAGTACCCGTAATTCGGCCCTCCGGAGTTTTAGGTGCCCATATTGATGCGATGGATGTTTGCGCCCATATTCCACAAAAAGAGTATCCTGCCGGTGCTCTCGCAGCCGCTTTCTTCCTTATCTCGGGAGTTCGGGGTATGGAGCGGGGCTCTATTTCTAACCAGCGCGATGAGTATGGAAACGAAACCTATGCCGATATGGAATTGGTTCGATTGGCAGTACCCCGACGCGTATTTACACTCTCCCAAATAAAATATGTAGAAGACAGAATGACCTGGCTTTACCACAACCGAGAGCTGATCGGTGGGCTGAAGTTTGTGTACGAACCCCCCGTGCTCCGCTTTTTTATGGGAGGGTTAGAGCCTGTCAATGACTGGCCTCAAAAACTAATAGCAAAATTCAAAGAAGATTTCGGCGACAGCTTATAACAATCTAAAGCAAAAAAATAGCAAATAGACGCCTTTTTAAAGTCGTCTATTTGCGTTTTTAAGGGGATCCAGAACGGGAAAATGATAAAAATTAGCCCTAAAACAGTTATCTTTGCACGAATTTTTTTAAATATCAATTTATTATGGCAGATATTTTTGAAAGACTACTGAAAAATTATGGCCCCATAGGCCAACACAGGGAACGGGCACATGGATATTTTGCTTTTCCCAAGTTAGAAGGCGAAATTGGCAGCCGCATGCAGTTTCGGGGAAAAGACGTAATTGTATGGAGCCTGAACAACTATTTAGGGCTGGCAAACCATCCCGAGGTACGACAAACCGATGCGGTAGCAGCAGAAGAATATGGGTTGGCCTTACCCATGGGCGCCCGCATGATGAGTGGAAACAGCAACCTCCACGAACAATTAGAAGCCGAACTGGCTTCGTTTGAAGGCAAGGAAGATGCTATTTTGCTCAATTACGGATACCAGGGTATGGTGAGTATTATTGACGTGCTATGCAGTCGCCATGATGTGATTGTATATGACGCCGAAAGTCATGCCTGCATTATTGACGGTCTGCGTTTGCACCCCGGCCATCGCTTTGTGTTCAAACATAATGATATTGAAGATTTTGAAAAGCAGATGGAAAGAGCCACTGCATTAATCGAAAAACAAAACTCAGGGGGAATCCTTGTAATTACCGAAGGGGTATTTGGAATGGCAGGCGATCAGGGGAAACTGAAAGAATTAACCGCACTGAAAGGCAAGTATGACTTCAGGTTATTGGTAGATGATGCACATGGTTTTGGTACCCTTGGTAAAACCGGTGCCGGTGCAGGTGAAGAACAAGGAATACAGGATAAAATTGATCTTTATTTTTCCACTTTTGCCAAATCAATGGCCTCTATTGGAGCATTTATAGCAGGCGACCATAAAATAATTGATTATATCCGCTATAATATCCGTAGCCAGATTTTTGCCAAAAGCCTTCCCATGCCTTTTGTTGTTGGCAATTTGAAAAGATTAGAATTGCTAAAAACACAACCCCAACTGAAAGAAAAGTTGTGGGAAAATGCTTTGAAGCTTCAAAATGGGCTAAAAGAACGAGGTTTTGACATTGGAAATACCGATTCTGTAGTTACACCGGTTTATATGAAAGGTGGCGTAGAAGAAGCTACGGCAATGGTTATGGATTTGAGAGAGAATTATAAAATTTTCTGTTCCATTGTAGTGTATCCTGTAATTCCCAAAGGGCATATCATTTACAGGCTCATCCCTACCGCAGTACATACTAACGAAGATATAGAATTGACTCTCGACGCGTTCACAGCCGTAAAAAAGAAATTGGATGCTGGCGCCTATAAAGCAGAAGCGATTCCCGATATGGCCGACAGCAGATAAAATCTGTTAGAAATCAATTTGAAGGTGGGCAGTTGAGTTTGTTGTTCAGAGGACTACGTTACCCGGTTGGGTAAAGTGGGGGCAGTTCTGCCTTTCTATTTTAATTTCGGCTCAGGTGAAAGTTTCATTTTTACCAAGGGCGCCAGGTTTGTGAACCATTCATGCATAGGGTGTACACGATTAGGGATGCGCGATTATAAAATTCTCCATAATCTGATAGACCTCTTCTTTTATAGTTGCTACGGTTTTGCCGGCTACGGGCACAGGTGGTAAAAAGTGAATTTCGAGCTTTTTTGGCACAAAATAAAACGTTTTACCAAAGGGTAATGCCTTTTTGGTATTGAGTAGCACTGCCGGTATTATTTCTTTTCCACTATTTTCTGCAAGGTGAAAAGCTCCGTTGTAAAACGGTTTTAAAGGTTTATTGGTTCGGTTGCGGGTACCTTCGGGATAGATGCTCATGTGCATTCCTTTTTCTAAAACAGCCCGCATTTTTTCAAAGCTTTTTTTACGGCTCTGATCATTTTCCCTATTAATCAATACCGACCCCATGGAGTAATACCAGCCAAAAATGGGTATTTTGGCGTAAAAATCCTTTGCAATGGTTCGGTTAGGTCCTGGTATAAACGGGCAGGAAAGGGTAGGATCTAAAAGTGAATTGTGATTGGCCGTAACGATGTAAATCTTCCCTTTTTCAAAATTTTCGCGACCATAAACTTTAAGCGGGCAGGCAACCAAAAATAACCACATTCGTATCCATACTGCCGCCAGCCTAATAAAATAGCGGTTGCCTCTGGGATCGGGGATAAAATAGGTTAATAATGAGGGAACAACAATGAGCAAAAACGTACCAATAAACGTAACCAATCCCCAAAAGGCCCATATTCTCCCACCTATTTCTTTTAACAGTTTCATATATTTTGTTCGCCTGTTTTTTTTATCTCTGCAAAAATAGGTATTTCATTACAGCCCTTGGTATTTTTGGAATGTATAGGTATTTTTTGAAATTGGTTTCTTCTTATTCCTGACTATGCCAAGAAGCTACAGGTGCCAGTCAATAGGGGCTATGCCATGTGCCATAAGGTATTCGTTGGCTTTTGAAAAGTGTCTGCATCCGAAAAAGCCATTATGTGCAGATAGCGGCGAAGGGTGTGCTGCCGTTAAAACATGATGTTTGTTGGTATTGATTAAAGCTATTTTTTCCTGAGCAAATTTTCCCCAAAGCATAAATACAATATGTTGCTTATCTCTTGAAAGAATTTCGATGACTCGATTTGTGAAAACAGACCAACCGATTTTTGAATGGCTCATCGGTTCGCCTGCCCGAACGGTTAAAGAAGCATTTAAAAGAAATACGCCCTGCATTGCCCAGGACAACAAATTGCCATCTTTGGGAGGTGTAATGCCAATATCCGCTTTCAGTTCTTTAAAAATATTGACTAATGAGGGTGGGTGCGCAATGCCTTTCTGAACCGAAAAACAAAGACCGTGCGCCTGACCCGGGCCATGATAGGGATCTTGCCCCAGCAACAAAAGTTTCACTTTGTCGAAAGGAGTAGAATCAAAAGCATTGAAAATATGAGCGCCAGCAGGGTAAATAGTTTTTTTGGATTGTTTCTCGGTTTTGATATGATTCACAAGATTGGCGAAATAGGGTTGATTAAATTCGGTTTTTAATTTTTCCTTCCACGAAGCCTCTATTTTT
>JBDHYK010000101.1:0-11153 GCA_039811305.1 Niabella sp. | reverse complement strand
CAATTCCATACCGGAGGTCGGCACCCATTCTGGCTGCCTGCTTCTCAAAGTCAATCATCATTTCTGGCCCCGTTATACCATCGGGGTAGCCGGGATAGTTTTCTACATCGGTGGTGGTGGTTAACTGTCCGCCGGGTTGTAGCCCCTGATATAAAACAGGTTTCAGGGCAGCACGCGCAGCATAAATAGCTGCTGTATATCCGGCCGGCCCGGAGCCGATAATCAAACAATGTACCTTTTCGCTGGTTGTTTCTGACATAATTTTTTTATTTTAAAGAGTGCAAAAGTACCACGAAAACATCTAACAAAAAAGCCTTGTTCTTTTGTTTTCCTGTCCACGGGGTATTCCAACCCTGGTTCTTTGAGAAACGCATGTTTTTAACCCTTTTAAGCAATAGGCTTCGCTCGAAAGCGAATACGCAATCCTAAATTTCAGCCCCTTATCTTTGCGCAAAATTGAATTTATATGTTCCGTACACATACTTGTGGTGAGCTGAAGATCGCCGACCAGGATAAAAAAGTTGTTTTAGCCGGATGGGTACAAACCGTTCGGAAATTTGGAAGTATTACTTTTGTTGATCTGCGAGATCGCTATGGAATTACCCAATTATTATTTGATGAAACGCTGAATCCCCAATTGGACGAAAATCCCCTGGGCCGCGAGTACGTGATACAGGTACAGGGGTTGGTGAATGAACGCAGCAATAAAAATAAGAATCTCCCTACCGGTGATATTGAAATTCTGGTACAGAACTTTTCAATATTAAATAAAAGCAATACACCGCCCTTCACCATTCAGGATGATACCGATGGGGGCGACGACCTGCGCATGAAATATCGTTTTTTAGATCTGCGTCGTAATGCAGTGAAACGGAATATGGAACTGCGTTATGCCGTAAACCGCGCTACCCGCCAATATATGGATCAGCAGGGCTTTATGGATATAGAAACTCCTTTTTTAATTAAAAGCACTCCGAGGGCGCCCGCGATTTTGTGGTGCCCAGTCGCATGAACCCGGGCGAGTTTTATGCCTTGCCGCAGAGTCCGCAAACCTTCAAACAATTGTTAATGGTGAGCGGCTACGACCGGTATTACCAAATTGTAAAATGTTTTCGCGATGAGGATCTTCGTGCCGACCGGCAGCCTGAGTTCACTCAAATTGACTGCGAAATGGCCTTTGTGGAGCAGGAAGATATTCTGAACATGTTTGAGGGGTTAATCAAGCACATTTTTAAAGCAGTAAAAGGAATAGACTATACAGAACCCGTGCAACGCCTGAGTTGGGAAGAAGCCATGTGGATCTACGGAAATGATAAACCCGATACCCGTTTTGGTATGGAACTGCTAAACCTGAAATATCCCGACTATGTATTTGCTGGTAAAGAAAAGAAGAATACCTTGATTGAGGGAGCCGGCTTTGGTGTTTTTGATGAAGTGGAAACCGTAATAGCCCTTACTGTACCGGGCTGTGCCGATTACAGTCGCAAACAAACCGATGAGCTGACCGAGTGGGTAAAACGCCCGCAGATAGGTATGAAGGGCCTTGCCTTTATAAAGGTGAACGCCGATGGAACCCTTAAAAGCAGTATGGATAAATTTTTCAATGCCGACCGCCTTGCAGAAATCGCCAAAGCAGCCCAGGCAAAACCAGGTGATTTGATCTTGATATTGGCAGGCGCCGAAGAAAGAACCCGAAAAGCAATCAGTGAGCTAAGGCTCGAAATGGGAAGGCGCTTAGGCTTTAGAAAAGAAGACAATTTTAAGCTTTTGTGGGTGCTTGACTTTCCGCTATTTGAGTACGATGAAGAAGGTAATCGCTGGGTAGCCCGACACCATCCCTTTACCTCGCCCAAACCCGCCGATATTGAAACGATGATTCAAAACAGACCCCGTATTGACAATGCTGCCGATTATCTGAAACATCCTTACGCCAGCATTAAAGCCAATGCCTATGATATGGTATTGAATGGGAACGAGATTGGTGGGGGAAGTATCCGCATCTATCAAAAAGAATTACAACAAAAAATGTTTGAAGCCCTGGGTATGGACGAGCAGGAGCAACAACATAAATTTGGATTTTTATTAGGCGCTTTTGAATACGGGGCCCCTCCGCATGGCGGCATCGCTTTTGGCTTCGACCGGCTTTGTGCCATTCTGGGCGGTAGCGAAAGTATTCGCGATTTTATTGCGTTTCCAAAAAATAATAGCGGGCGCGATATGATGTTGGACGCTCCCGCAACGATTGACGAAAAACAACTGAAAGAATTAAGTATTGGTTTGCAAATACAACCCTAACACCGGGTTGTTGTGAGGTGCCGTAGAAACTGGCATGTTTTGTTCTGCATACTACAAAAAAAGATGCTATTCAAAAGCATCTTTTTTTAATTATTTGGCACTTGCCGAACTAATCGTAGCGCAATTTCATTTCTGTTCTTCGGTTGAGCTGGCGCCCTTTTGCGGTAGTATTTTCCGCTACAGGGCGGGTTTCTCCAAAACCGGCCGATTGTAAACGGGAACGATCTATTCCGTTTTCTACGAACCAGTCGGCTACCACGGCGGCCCTTCTCTCGCTCAGTCCCTGGTTGTACGCATCGGCTCCAACATTGTCGGTATGTCCTTCTATGTCGGCTTTCAGGTCTTTATCCTTTTTTAGTTCGGCCAATATTAGGTTCAGCGCCGGGAAGGAACGTTTTTCCAACTGATCGCCGTTCGTAACAAAATAGATAGATTTAGCAGCTTCGTCAATCACTTTTTTTACTTCTTCTTTTACCTCGGGGCAACCCTGGTTAGACGCCGGACCGGGTAGGGTAGGGCATTTATCGTCAATATCTGCAATACCATCGCCATCCTGATCGGGGCAGCCAAACAAAGCCACCGACCCTGGGGCATCGGGGCATCTGTCTTCGGCATCCGGGATGCCATCGCCATCGCGGTCTTTCACTTCTTCAACAATGGGTACGGGTTTAGGTTCGGGTGGTGGCGGAGGGGCTATAACAACAGCTTTCTCGGCTTTTTGACCTATTCTGAAGGCAAGCCCTATTTGTCTGTTAAAATGATATGCCGAGGTATTGGGTGTTACCGGTACGTGATACTGGCCAGACATGAAGAAATGAACTTTGTCGAAGAAATTTACTTTTATACCCAAACCCGGAGTCAAATCGGCGCCAAAGGAGTTGAAATTGAACATGTGGGCACCCACTCCGGCAATCATATAAGGTTGAACCCAATAGTTTTCGGAAAGTAATTTAATATTGGCGGCAACCTGCGTACCTATTAATAATTTTTTATCGGGATACTGCCCGATGCCTTTGTAATCTTTGGTTTTGATACCGTAAAGAGCCGCATCCAGATCTACATACTTGTGCAGCCCTTTAAAGTAATGAAAGGCCAGGCCTTTGTCCATTTCGGAGAATTTGGCCATCTTTTTATTGGCCAGTACATTGGCCAAAGAAGTTGACAGAATACGATCGGCGGATAAATAATCGTTTTGAATCAGGCTTACTCCAATGGCCGCCGGCCTGATATCTTTATCCTGAGCATTTGCGATGGTGAGCCCCGCAAGTAAAAACATCGAACAAAATAATTTTTTCATACGAACAAGTTGTAAATTATTGATTTATTACAAATGTAAATTCTATATTTATAACTTCGGTAAAATTGTTGGAGAAAATGAAGACTCTTTCCGTTAATTCCCAGTGTTTTTATGCACAAATGTGCATTAGAAACCTTATTGTGGGTATTTTTTTTGTGCTAACACCGTTTTTGGTGCAGGCACAGACACCGCAGGATATGATTTCGACACGACGAGATTATAAGAAAACAGTAAAAGAAAATCCGGCACGCCAGATGATAGCTTTGCAAGCCGGATTGCCCGGTGCCCTTTTCGATTTGCGCTATGCGGGTAGAAATAATTTTATGAAACGCCGTATGTATCCCCGCCATACCGGCATTACTTTTATGCGTCGGGATGCTGTGGCTGCATTGGTGCAGATTCAAAAAGATTTGCGGGCACAGGGGTTGGGTCTGAAGGTATTTGATGCGTACCGACCCTGGAGCGTAACCAAAAAGTTCTGGGATTTGGTGCAAGACGAACGATATGTAGCACGCCCCACTAACGGAAGCAACCATAACCGCGGTACGGCTGTTGATTTGACCCTTATTGAACTGAAAACCGGCAGGGAGCTGAACATGGGTACCGGGTTTGATAATTTTACCGACACGGCGCACCATAGTTTCAAAAACCTGCCATTGGACGTGTTAGCCAACAGGGAACTATTGAAAACAGTAATGGAGCGCCATGGTTTTGTGGCGTTAGAAACCGAATGGTGGCACTACACTTTTTCAACCGGCTTAAAAATGGAAGTCTTAGACATCCCTTTTAAAAAGCTGAAACGGCGATAAGAACAAGAGACTTCTATTATCACGCATACTCCTCAAACAGCGTGGATTAGCTTGCCGAAGCTTTTTGACCCGGTTTACGTCCCCAATCGGGAAGATCAATATTCAGATCATCGTGGGCGGCCTGCATTTCCTGTTTTAAAAGCCGCCACATTTTTTTGATGCGTTGTTTTTGCTGTGGGTCATTCGCTACGTCTTTTATCTCCCAGGGATCGGTTTTTAAATTAAAAAGCTGCTGGCGGGCAACACCGTTCACGTTATAAACGATTAATTTATACCCATCAGCCGTTTTTATACTCCTACTCCAGTGTCCATAGATATTGTAAATATTTTTACGTACACCTGCTTTTTGCCCGCTTAGTACAGGCATCATACTTTTAGCTTCTACGGTGGCTGGCTGCGGAAGTTCCAGGTAATCGCAAATTGTTGGCATAATATCACTCAGATAAACGAAGGCATTGCTGTTCTTGGCAGCCGGCACACCAGGCCCCGAAAAGATCATCGGTACCCGCATACTGTGTTCGTACAGGTTTTGTTTTCCCAATAATCCGTGCTGGCCTACAGCAAGGCCATTATCCCCTGCAAATACAATCAGCGTATTTTGCCGCAACCCTGTTTTGTCCAGCACATCCAGTACCCACCCTACCTGGGCATCCATCTCGCTAATCATGCCATAGTACAAAGCAATTTGTTGCTTCACTGCCTCGGGTGTGCGGGGGTGGGGGAGCAGAAGCTCATCGCGCACCTTTAAATCTCCGTTGTTAAAGGGGTGCTGTGGTAAAAAATTAGGGGGTAATGAGATTTTTAAGGGATCGTATTTATTGGCAAAGGCGGGTGGAGGGGTTCTGGGGTCGTGAGGCGAGGTAAAGGCCAGATAGCACAGAAAAGGTTTCTCTTTTGCCTCGGGGCTTTCTAAAAACCGAAGGGCGGCGTTGGTGTACAGCGTAGTACTGAAGGTGTCACTTTTCCATCCTGCGCTAACGGGGTAGCTTCCGCTGCCATTGTAATGGTAAACAAAGGGATGAAACTGCCCTCCATCCTTTTCAAAATGCATGCCCCCAAAGAAAATATTGTCGCCGGTGCTAAAAAAACGGTCGTGCGATGCTTTGTCGCTATGCCATTTACCAGAATGAAAGGTGGTGTAACCCCGGGCACGCAGTAGTTCTGGCAAGCTTACTAAACTATCAGGGACTACCTCTCCGTCCTGAGGCAGCCGGTTAAGAAACCTTCCTGTAAGCATCATAATACGGCTGGGCATGCAGATGGCGCCGTGGTGCCCGCCCATCACATGGGCCTGACGAAAACTGGTACCTTCTTTTGCCAGCCGATCCAGGGAGGGGGTAGCTATTTCCGGGTTGCCCCAGGCGCTCAGGGTACGGTAACTTTGATCGTCGCTGTAGATGATCAGCACGTTTTTTGCACGCTGTGCGTTCAGTTGAACAAAAACTGAAAAGCATAAGACCAATACAAGCAACCCCTTTGTGTAAAATTTCATCTTGATATGGGTTTTAAAGAAAAGGAAATCAAAAGCAAAAATAGGACGAAACCCAACGATAAAAAAGCAGGATCCGTTTTTCCCATTCGGTGTGTTTTCTCTTCGCCAGATTAACCCGTTGAGGAAGAATTGAGTCGTTTTCGTTTTTTGAGTGGTGGGGAAACTGGCAGGCCCCGGATAGGCGTCATCGGGTTATCCTTAAATTCCAGCTGTGAAAGACGAAAAAGAAACCATCGTTTATTGGGTCATAAATTTCTGCAAAAATCCTTTGGGGCACCTGTCTTTATTAACTTGTTAAAAAATTCTTTCCGTAGCATAATTCCTCAAATCTGTTGTAAATTTATATTGAATTTTTAATCCCCTAAATGTGAACTCATGAAAACTCAGTTTTTTTCACCCTTGAAATTGTCCTTGCTGGGCCTTACAACCCTGGTGGTGGTGGGTTTTAGCTCCTGTTACCCGGGCTATTATGCCTATGACAACTATGGTTACTACGATTATTACGATTATCCGGGGTACTACTATTATTCACCGGGATACTATGGTTACAACAACTATTACCCCCGTGTGTATAATAACCGGCGGTACTACAACAACCGCTACGATTCAAGAAGAGCCCCCAGGGTTTTGCCCAATAAAAAAAATAATGTGTATAGGAATGATGCCCGCAGAACCCCCGTGCAGCAGCCTTCTGTGCGGCCTAATAATGCTCCGTCTTCAAGAAGCGTAACGCCGCAGCGCAGCAATATAGGCGCACCAAGAGTCGTGGCTCCTTCCCGAAGTGCAGGTGCTTCAGGCGGACGTAGTTCCATCCCCCGCCGGTAGTATTTTTCAATCGGGTGTTCTAAAAACGGCAACCCAAAGCAGGCCTGCCCGCTAAGTTGTGGGTTGAAACGTTCTTTTTGTCTATTTTTGAAGCCTCTCAAAAAAAGACAAAGTTATGGAACAGGAAAAATTAGGGATTGGTACCCGTTTACAACATACCCTGCATGGCCCGGGGGTAATCGTTGGCGTAAAATATGCAAGCTATTTAATTTCTTTTATTCATGATGGTATCAAAGAAATTGATAAAAACGACCCGAAATTAGATGAAATTATTCCCGAAAACCTAACGCTTGAAATTGAGACAAGCTCCGAGGTAGAAAAATCCTTATTAAAAATACTAAGATTATGGGGAGGAATTACCGAAATCACTCCCCTGGGCGATAAGTGGAAAGGGGGTAACCTTGTTTTGCAACCTGCCGATTCCAGCCTAAAACCCAAAGAACTGCCCGTGGAAGACTTTTTTCACAAAATAGTGATGCTGCGCGACCGGCTGCGGGTGCTGGAGCAAAATATCAACAGCAGTAAAAACCTGTCCGAAGAAGAAAAAGTGAATATGCAACAGTATATTACTCGTTGCTATGGTACCCTTACCACGTTTAATGTTTTGTTCCGCGACAAAGAACATTGGTTCGTGGGCGAAAAAACAGGGAAATAGGGTAATGAAAAAAAGCAGGATGTTTTGTTCCTGCTTTTAAAATTTTATTAGTTCACACCGCCTTTTCGGGTGGGAGGATTCGGTGTGGGCCATTTTCCCGGCTGTCCGGTGAAGGGAATTAATGGTAAAACCGATTTTTCGCGATTAAAGAAAGAAGGATCTTCACTGGCCTTATAGGCGAGAATGGCAGTAAGGATTACATTTTTCTGCACATCGTCAAAAACAATTTTGTCGTAGGTATCCCTGTTGGTGTGCAGGTGGAACCCTATTATAGGTTCAATTTGTCTTTTGACGACTCCGTCCAGGTTATTTTCCAATAAACAAAAAATTGTATATTTGTGTTATGAAAATTGCACTTCAATATGTTAGCGGTACAAACGGAGAGACACATGCCGTTCAGTTGCCATTGACTGAATGGGAAAAGGTGCTTAATAAACTCAAAAAATATGAACAGGCTTTAAAACTTCGTTCAGAAATAAAAGAAGCACTTGAAGAGGTCGCTTTTCTCAAAAAACAGAAAAGGCATAAGCAGACCTTAAACGAGTTTTTGAATGAGCTATAAAATAGTTCCTACAGCACGATTTAAAAAAGAGGCAAAACGCCTTTCAAAGAAATTTCCGTCTTTGAAAGCAGAACTTGCAACGTTAAATGAATTATTGACCAACCAACCCGACTTGGGGCACCTTTGGGCCACAACTGCTATAAGATACGACTTGCAATCAGGAACAAAGGAAAAGGTAAGAGTGGCGGTGGGCGTGTCATAACCTATCTCGTCAATGACAATAATGAAGTTTACCTGTTAACGATTTACGACAAGTCAGAATTGGATAACATAAATGATAGGTGTTAAAAGACATACTTCAGTCTTTACACCTGAAAGCCTAAAAGGAGAATACACAGGATACACTTACTTGAAAGAAGAGTTGGTGTGCATTTCCCCGGGTTTTTGTTTGTTACTGAGGGTGGGGAACCAATTTAGGGAGGCAGTACTCTTATGCGATTAATGGAAAGGGGGTACCCTTGTTTTGCAACCTGCCGATTCCAGCTTAAAACCCAAAGAACTGCCCGTGGAAGACTTTTTTCACAAAATAGTAATGCTGCGCGACCGGCTGCGGGTGCTGGAGCAAAATATCAACAGTAGTAAAAACCTGTCCGAAGAAGAAAAAGTGAATATGCAACAGTATATTACTCGTTGCTATGGTACCCTTACCACGTTTAATGTTTTGTTCCGCGACAAAGAACATTGGTTTGTGGGCGAAAAAACAGGGAAATAGGGTAATGAAAAAAAGCAGGATGTTTTGAACCTGCTTTTAAAATTTTATTAGTTTATACCTCCTTTTCGGGTGGGAGGGTTCGGTGTGGGCCATTTGCCCGGCTGTCCGGTGAAGGGACTTAATGGTAGTACCGATTTTTCGCGATTAAAGAAAGAAGGATCTTCACTGGCCATATAGGCGAGAATGGCAGTAAGGATTACATTTTTCTGCACATCGTCAAAGACAATTTTGTCGTAGGTATCCCTGTTGGTGTGCCAGGTGTAGATGCCGTAGTCCCAGCTCAGGCTGCTCAGTGAAAAGCCGGGGGCCCCTGCTGCCACAAAAGAAGCATAATCGGATCCTCCGCCACCCGGAAAACCAGGGAACGTGGTTTTAATATCGGAAAGAATACTGTCCGGAACTGCGGCAAGCCAGCGTTGAAGGTATTCGTAAGCGTATAAAAATCCCTGTCCCGAAATATTCTGCACCCTGCCGGTACCATTATCCTGATTGAAGGAAGCATGCAGGTTTTTAATAATTTCGGGATGGTCTTCTACAAAAGCTCTTGAGCCGTTCAGCCCCTGTTCTTCGCTGCCCCAGTGACCCACGAGAATGGTGCGTTTGGGATGGGGAACTATTTGCTTCAGTATCCGCATGGTTTCCATCATTACCAGGGTGCCGGTGCCGTTGTCTGTAGCGCCGGTGGCCCCATCCCAGGAGTCGAAATGTGCAGACAGCAGGATGTATTCGTTGGGTTTTTCTGTTCCTTTTATTTCGCCAATTGTATTGAAACAAGGTTGCATACCGGTTTCTTTACTGTCGGCCTGTATATTCAGTCTTACTGGCGTACCCCCATCTACCAACCGATATACCAAACCATAGTCTTCTAAGGAAATATCCAATGTGGGTATGGTTTTGGTAACGGCGCCAAAAATTTTATTCACGCCAAAGCCTCGGCTCCAGTAACTGGTAAGAATACCCGCTGCACCCGCTTTTTCTAAGGCAATGGATAATCTGTTTGCGGTGTAACCCGATTTCTGTAGGCGCTGATTCCAGGCGGCGGTTCGTGCTACTCGTTCGGCGTTCATTTTGCCAATTGAATTTTCGGTGCCAAATTCTTTCCAGTTGGCATCAGATCGGCCAGTAGGTTGGGCCATATTGACCAACACAAATTTTCCTTTAACAGAAGGCATCCATTTCGCATAGGCCAGGCTATCGGTCAAATCGGGGAAAAGGATGACTTCGGCTGACACTGTCTTCCCCTTTGTATTGGGGCTCCAGGCTAATTGGGTACTTTCCAACGACCTTACCCAGGGCGCTACCATATCAATATGGGTGATGCCGCGTTCCCAACCGCGCCACTCGCCCCATTTTTCGTTGCGAGCTTCTATGCCCCAGCTATTGTATTTTGCTACGGCCCAATCATTGGCCTGCTGCATTTTGGAACTACCTACCAGCCGCGGGCCTATTTTGTCCATCAGTTCGTGAGCTAATTGTTTAAGCTGCGAATTGTTGCTGGCTTCATTAACAAGTTTTTGAACCACGGGATCCACTTTTCGTTCCAGCCGAGGGAAGCGCGCAGGCTGTGCCTTTATACTTACGGCTACAAGAATAATACAGAAGAAGGAAAGAGAAATTTGCTTCATGATGGCAATTTAGTGTGAATGAAAAAAGATTTCTTTGAAATGAAAGGGCAAAGTAATACAAAATTTGCATATAGGAAAATGACTCGGGCACAATGGGAATTCCAAATTGTCGCGATCGTACTGCCGACGGCAAGGAGGCGTCTTCTGAATATTGGGGGAGATTCCTCACTTCCTTCGGAATGACCATAAATAGGATATTCGTTTTCTGCGACAATTTACTTACCTTTCACCCTAATTTTTTTACGAAGAATAATGATGGCCTCGTTTATCGTCATCATCCCGAATGGAATGAAGTGGAATGAGAGGGCGTCACCCCGAATGGACGAAGTGGAATGAGAGGGCGTCATCCCGAACGAAGAGAGGGATCTTATTCTTTATTCGGCAGGTCTCGCCCTGCGGCGAGATGACGCTTACGATTGTTTGGAGTTCATCCCGAATAAAACGCAGTGGAATGAGAGGGCGTCATCCCGAATGGACGCAGTGGAATGAGAGAGTGTCATCCCGAACGAAGAGAGGGATCTTATCCTTTATTCAGGAGGTCTCGCCCTGCGGCGAGATGACGGTACGACAATATGGATTGCACTTGGTGATGCAGGGTATGAAGACCACGCATTACTGAAAATATAGGATTAAATAACGAAACCCCTCTTTTGTACACGTGATACGTTCCAGTTCTACTTTCGCCGATTCAAAGAAGCATTTCTTAGTTCTTGATGCCTTGCGGGGTGTAGCCGCTGTCGTAGTGGTATTGTTTCACGCGCTGGAGGTGTTTTCTGGCGGCGACCATACCAAGCAATTAATCAATCACGGATATTTAGCAGTTGATTTCTTTTTCATGCTTTCGGGCTTTGTTATGGCGCATGCTTATGATGATCGGTGGG
>JBDHYK010000100.1:0-11170 GCA_039811305.1 Niabella sp. | reverse complement strand
ACGTTTACGTGTTTTTCTTTATTGTCATTATCATAATTTTCGTTTTTCAATCAACCACTATCCTTGTATTATTGTTAGAAGGGTGCATTCCGAATAGTTGCGAGCGTCATCTCGCCGCAGGGCGAGATCTGCTGAATATTGGGGTAGATTGCTCACTTCGTTCGGAATTACCATAAATAGGATATTCGTTTTGTGCAACAATTTGAAATGCATCCTGTTAGAAGTATAAAAGATCAATCAACAATTTTTGGTTTTTTATAAGAATTTTATGGAACAGAAATCAGACAATCCTGGAGTTCATATTCCTCCACCCATAATTTTTGTGGGTATATTTTTATTAGCCCTGCTGATACAAAAATATTTACCAATTGGCAATCAATTCTTTTACACTTCCTTTAGTACTATAATAGGTTTTGTATTTTTATTTGCTGGAATTTTATTCGTATTTTTTGCTATCCGACGTTTTTTAATTACAAAAAACACACTCATCACTGTCCGACCTGCTACGTCATTACAAACTGTCGGTGTTTATTCATTGAGTCGCAATCCTATTTACACCGGGTTTTTATTTGTTTATTCGGGGGCGGGTTTTTTGGTGGGCAACTGGTGGCATTTCGTATTATTCCCGGTCTTGTTATTCATTGTGCAGGAATATGTAATTAAAAGAGAAGAAAACTACCTGCTTCGCCGGTTTGGCGAGACTTTTTCAGAATACAAGAAAAAAGTTAGAAGATGGCTTTAGATAAGGTACCCTATCTATTCCCATTTCATCAAAACAACAAACTTACTACTGCCAACATTAACAATCTGCGGGCCGCGTATTGGCGATGGCGGAATTTTTAGCACTGAACTTTAATCGAAGAACAGTAGTTGAATTTTGCACTTCCGTTGATACGAAGCCTTTCAGTCCGCCTATTGCCAATACGATGTTAAGCCAGCCAAGTTAATCATTTTTCATTTTTAGTTTTTCAGTGTCAGAAATTGTATCATATTCTTTCTTATGAATTTTCTTGCTTGTGATGTCAATTTTAACCGTTGAAATGAACTCTTTAAAGTCTGAATTCATCGTCAATTTGTTTATTGTTTCCCAGTCAAGGTTGTCACGATTTGTTGCAGGAAAAATAATTTCTGAAGAGTCTGGGTCTTCTGTGTTTATTTGAATTACACCAATTCCAAAAGAAGTTGAAAGTCGGGAAAGCTCATCTCTAAACTCTTGTTCTTTTGAAATTTCTGATGCAACCAAATAGCTTTCGTTTGCCCAAGACGAATTAGAAACTGTTTGGAAAAAGCTCTCACGCAAATTGCCAAAACTTAACTCTCGTTTAAGTTCAAATGAAAATAGTCGAATGGTCGTGTTACTGATTGAAGAACTTAAGTCGTAAACCTCACTTTTCCATTCGTCAAATGGAAAATAACAACCAACAATGTCAGGATGAACCCATTCTCCAAATTCCTTTTTCGATGAATTTGAATGGTTAATTGTTTTTGTATAACAATGCAAATGGTAATATGCGAAATATGTCAAGAACGGATGTAAATCTTTCTCTAAATATTCGAATTTCTTTTTCTTGATTGTTGGAGCTATCGGTTCAATAGTTTCAAAGTCAGTCAAGTCAATTTTTGATGCTTGTGATTTTAAATAGAATTTTTTTGGTCGGCTGTCTGTCTGTGCAAAAAGTGTTTTTGGGTTGTCTTTTGCGTTTACATAGATTTGAGCACCAAGTGTCGCCCAAGGTGTTTTCCCTTCACTATTCAGTTTTTTGTCATAACCTTTAGCTTCTGCAATAGTCCATATTTCCGTTGCAGTTAATGGTTTCATTTCGTCTTTTAAAACTTGTTCCGCTAATTCTAAAAATGTCATTCTATGTCAGTATTTCGTTTATAGGTGTCGTTCGGTTTGGTTGGCTATAACTGTAATATTTCTGCAATATTCTTGAATTGCTTTTGACTACGCCAGATGGAGGGTCGTTATTTTTATGAGGAGTACCCATACCACAGTGTGGCCGTCTTAATTTCAAATGGGTCGGTCTGCACTTGGCTTCTTTTTCAAACAGTAATTGTACACATAAGACGCAGCAAAAAGATTCCTTTAGGCCTCCAATGCTTTTTCCTCGGGCTTTTTCACGGTAAAGAAAAGTTTATCTTGCTCTTTATCGTGATCCACCAATAGGGTATCCCCTGGTTTTACGTTCCTGTTCAAAATTTCTTCGGCCAGGGGGTCTTCTAAATATTTTTGGATGGCCCGATGCAGGGGTCTGGCGCCAAACTGCTGGTCGTAGCCTTTATCGGCCAGGAAGGTTTTGGCGTCTTCTTTCAATTCAATCCCGAAGCCCAGATTTTGCACTCGTTTCAACACGCCTTTCATGGAAATATCAATAATACTGAAAATATTGTCTTTGCTCAGACTGTTAAAGATCATCACATCATCAATTCGGTTTAAAAACTCGGGGGAAAAAGTCCTTTTCAATGCTTTTTCAATTACAGCTTTATTTTCCTCATCCTGGTTTTCAACTTTCGAGCTGGTGGCAAATCCCACACCGGCTCCAAAATCTTTCAACTGTCGTACTCCGATATTGGAGGTCATGATAATAATGGTATTTTTAAAATCTACTTTACGTCCCAGCCCATCTGTCAACTGTCCATCATCCAGCACTTGTAATAAAATATTGTAGATATCGGGGTGTGCTTTTTCAATTTCATCCAATAGAATCACGCTATAGGGCTTACGGCGAACTTTTTCAGTCAGTTGGCCTCCTTCTTCATACCCCACGTATCCGGGAGGGGCTCCAATCAGTCGGCTTACCGTGAATTTTTCCATGTATTCGCTCATGTCAATGCGTATCAGCGAGTCCTCGGCATCAAAAAGATATCGGGCTAAGGAACGTGCAAGTTCTGTTTTTCCCACTCCTGTTGGCCCTAAGAAAATGAAGGAGCCTATCGGTTTTTTAGGATCTTTTAAACCCACCCGGTTTCTTTGGATCGCCTTTACCACTTTACTAATGGCTTCATCTTGCCCAATTACCATTTGCTTCATATCTTCCGACATGGTACGAAGTTTTTCTGTTTCGCCTTCTACCATTTTCCGAACGGGGATACCCGTCATAATATTAATGACTTCAGCAATGGCTTCTTCATCAATGGGATAGCGCTTGTGTTTACTTTCTTCTTCCCAGGCTGCTTTGGCGTGTTCCAATTCTTCAGCCAGTCTCTTCTCTGTGTCGCGCAGCGAGGCAGCTTCTTCAAATTTCTGACTTTTTACTACACGGTTCTTATCTTCTTTTACCTCTTCTATTTTTCGTTCCAGGTCAATAATGTTTTCGGGAACATTAATGTTTTTCAAATGCACCCGGGCGCCTACCTCGTCCATCACATCAATGGCTTTGTCTGGCAATAGACGATCTGTAATGTAGCGGTCGCTGAGCTTTACACAGGCATCAATTGCATCGTTTGTATAGGTTACACTATGAAAATCTTCGTAACGCGATTTTATATTCGTGAGTATTTGTATCGTTTCATCCACGCTGGGCGGGTCAATCATCACCTTTAAAAACCGGCGGTCAAGTGCGCCATCTTTTTCAATATACATGCGATACTCATCAAGGGTGGAGGCTCCAATACATTGTAAATCGCCCCGTGCCAATGCGGGCTTAAAGATGTTGCTGGCATCCAAAGAGCCGCTGGCTCCTCCTGCACCCACGATAGTGTGCATTTCATCTATAAATAAAATCACATCGCGGTTTTTTTCCAATTCGTTCATGATGGCTTTCATTCTTTCTTCAAATTGTCCCCGATACTTTGTGCCTGCCACCAAAGAAGCAAGATCTAAGGAAATGACTCGCTTATCAAACAGCACCCTGCTCACTTTTCGTTGCACGATACGAAGCGCCAAACCCTCTACTATTGCGGTTTTCCCAACACCGGGTTCCCCAATAAGGATGGGATTATTCTTCTTTCTACGACTTAGAATCTGAGAAACCCTTTCGATTTCTTTATCCCGCCCTACAATGGGGTCTAACTCGCCATTTTCTGCTAACCGGGTAACATCGCGCCCAAAATTATCTAAAACCGGGGTTTTGCTTTTCACATTTCCTTTTACGGGAGTGCTGGGGTTGCGTGGGGGCTGACGTTGAAATTTCTTCTCATCATCAAAATCTTCCTCTCCCTCGTCGCCAAACTCCGAGCGAAGCTCATTGGACTTTAATATGCCCAATTCCTGGCGAAACATCTCGTAATCCACATCAAATTGATTTAGTATTTGAGTAGCAATATTTTCTTTATTTTTTAGTATGGAAAGCATCAGGTGCTCCGTTTCTACCGTATTGCTTTTCAGAGCTTTCGCTTCTAATACGGTAATACGAATTACTTTTTCGGCCTGCTTGGTTAGGGGCAGACTGTTGATATTGGCTATGTTTTTCCCCGTTTTATCTTTGATTGCCAGCTCAATTTCCTTCTTGAGTTCAAAAATATCTACGTTAAAACTTTTTAATATTCGTATGGCCATATTATCCCCCTCACGAATCAAGCCCAACAATAAATGCTCCGTTCCTATAAAATCATTCCCCAATCGTAAAGCTTCTTCACGACTATAGGAAATTATTTCTTTTACCTGAGATGAAAAATTATTATCCATATTTATTTAAGATAAACTGTTCATTTACAATATTAACAAATATATTTGGCACGTGTTTAATTAAATATTTCAAACAGGTGCCAAAATAGGTAGAATTATGAAAGTCAAAATTGATACCAAAGAAAAATTTCATGTAATTACGCCGCAAACAGCCCAGATTTCTGCAACAATGGCAGAAGATATAAGAGAAATGCTGCTCCCCTATCTCCAACAGGAGGTTAAAAACCTTGTATTGAATCTTTCTGAAGTGGACAGTTTGGATTTGGCATCAGCCGAGCAAATTTTGCATCTTCAGAAGGAATTTTATGAAAACAGCGCTTCTTTTGTTACCTGCTGTATGAAAAAAGACGTTGAAATATTTTTAAACAACAACGATCTGTGGGAGTTGTTTAATAGTACCCCTACCGAAAGTGAAGCCTGGGACATCGTTCAGATGGAAGAAATTGAGCGGGAAATTATGGACGGCGGTGATTGGGAAGAGCCCAGCTAAGTGGAGCGAGGTGGAGGTGGTTTGCTAAAGCCCGGACGGCAACATTCGCCCATTATATGTTGTTTTGTATTAATTACATGCCCATAATGTAAAAAATAAATTCTTTCATGTTAGCAGTAACCATATTGGGAAGCAACTCGGCGGTTCCGGCTTTTGGGAGGCATCCTACCAGTCAGTTAATTAGTACGCCCTATCGTAACTTTTTGGTAGACTGTGGCGAGGGCACGCAACGGCAATTGATACAATACAAGATCAGGCGTAGTAAGATCTCCCATATCTTCATTTCGCACCTGCACGGAGATCATTATTTTGGACTTATCGGGCTGATTAATTCCTTTGCTTTATTAGGCAGGGTTCAGGAGTTGCACCTGATTGGGCCGGCAGCACTCAAAGAGGTAATTGACCTTCAATTACGAGTGGCCGACACCCGGTTAGGCTTTGAACTGCATTTTCACCCAATAACTCAAACAGGGTTTTTGATGAACGCCGACAATATCGAAATCAGTTGTTTTAAAACCAATCACCGAATAGAATGTTATGGTTTTTCTTTTAAAGAAATTCATAATCCCAGAAAGATTAATGCAGAAAAAGTAAAGCAATACCAGATCCCCTACGCCAGTTACCCGGGCTTACAACGGGGGCTTGATTATAAAGATGACAAAGGGAACCTGATAAAAAATGAAGAACTTACCTTTAAAGCACCCAGAGGAAGGATGTATGCTTTTTGTGCAGATACCAAATACGACGAGTCGTTGCTGCCCTTCCTGCTGGGTGCAGATGCCATCTACCATGAAACAACCTACTTAGATGCGATGGCGGAACGGGCAACTTTACGGTTCCACAGCACCACCAAACAAGCGGGCAGAATTGCTAAAAAAGCCGGTGTAAAAAAACTATTGATTGGTCATTTTAGCAGTAAATACGAGCTGTTAGATGAGTTCCTTTCAGAAACACGGGAAGTTTTTCCCAATACCGATCTGGCGCTGGAAGGAACTACTTTTTTAATTTAGAAGGCAGAAAAACACGGCTCGTAGCTACATTCTCTCCGGTACTTTTATTCCCAACAAGCCCATTGCTGCGGCAAGGGTATTTGCCGTTAATGAAGAAATTTTTAACCGAAGATTTTTCTTTTCTCCTGTTTCTGCATTGCGCACGGAAAGAGCCGCATAAAAACTATTGAACACCTTTGCAAGGTTAAAAGCATAAATTGCCAATAAAGAAGGATTGTGCTCATCGGCTGCTTGTTGCACCGTAGTACGGTACTGCTCCAGCAGTAGCAACAGTTCCTTTTCAAGGGGCAGCAGGGGTGTTTGGGCATCATGGGTTTCACGAATCGTTTCACTGCGCAGAATGGAGCGGATGCGGGCATGAGTATATTGTACAAATGGACCTGTAAATCCATGAAAATCAATACTTTCTTCGGGGTTGAAGATCATCCGCTTTTTAGGATCTACTCGAAGCAGGAAAAACTTCAGGGCGCCTAATCCGATGGTATTATACAGCTCTTGCAACTCATTTTCTGTAAACCCCTGTACTTTCCCCAGCTCCTCTGTTTTTTCTGCTGCTACTTTTTGCAGTTCATCCAAAAGATCATCTGCATCCACAACGGTGCCTTCGCGCGTCTTCATACGACCCGAGGGTAGCTCCACCATTCCATAGCTGAGGTGATAAATTCCATCCGCATAGGGTTTGCCGAGTTTTTGCAAAATCAGTTTCAGAACCTTCATGTGGTAGTTCTGCTCGTCGGCAATTACGTAAATACTTTGATTGTAGGGAAAGTCCTTATACTTTTCATCTGCCAATCCCAGGTCTTGCGTCATATATACCGAGGTGCCGTCTTTTCTTAATACCAGTTTCTCATCCAATCCGTCGGCACTTAAATCTATCCAAATGCTACCATCTTCTTTTTTAAAAAAAACACCTTTTTGCAAACCTTCCTGTACCAGATCTTTTCCAAGTATATAGGTATCACTTTCGTAATAATGTTTATCAAAGTCCACACCAATACGGGTATAGGTTTCGTCAAACCCCTGGTACACCCAATGATTCATTTTCTCCCACAACTCCATTACTTCAGGATCGCCCTGCTCCCAGTTCACCAGCATCTGTTGAGCAGCTTTCATAATCGGGGCTTCCCTCTCCGCCTCTTCTTTAGCCAGCCCCTGCTCCATAAGTGCAGCTACCTGTTCTTTATGTTTTTGGCCGAACAATACATAATAATCACCCACCAAATGATCGCCTTTCATGCCAGTAGATTCTGGAGTAGCGCCTTCAGCATACTGTTGCCAGGCAATCATTGACTTGTTGATATGGATGCCTCTATTGTTTGAAATCGAAGTTTTCTTTACCTCTGCTCCGGTTGCTTTTAAAATTTCTGCAATAGACCATCCTAAAAAAATATTGCGCAGGTGGCCTAAATGCAGGGGTTTATTGGTATTTGGCGATGCGTACTCTACCATCACCTTTTCCTGAATGGCTTTGCTGCGGCCCACCGCTTTATTATTATAGTTCCGATGCAAATACTCCATCCAATAGGTTTCTGCAATAGTGAGGTTTAAAAACCCCTTGATCACGTTATAGTGAGTAATAATACCCAGAGATTCGGTAAGCAGTTTTTCTCCTATTTCTTTTCCCATTTCTTCCGGGTTTCTTTTTAGCGCCTTTACAAACGAAAAAAGCACCAGCGTGTAATCTCCTTCAAATTCAGGCTTAGTAAGATTGATGGTGATAGACGCCTGATCAAAATTTTGTTGGTACAAATCGCTCAATACACCCGCTATTACAGGCTTCAGTTCTGCTACGATACTCATTTTTACAATTTTTGCAAATTTAGGGCTTTGAAGCGGATCCCTCTTCCTGTTCAGTAGGTTGCACCTGCCTTATTTCATTAGCGAGTGGCCTGCGCTGTAGGTATTTTTCGTTTTTTTTAGCTAAATAGTTAGTGAGATCCTGTGTATTTCAAATATCTTCGCTTATTATGAGGCAGCACGCGCAACGCATCAGAAATTTTATTATTCCAATCATTGACTTTTTCTATCCGCCATTTAAGAAAATCATGATGCTGCAAACTTTCCGATACGCTGCTTCGGGTATTGCCAATACGTTTGCGGGATGGTCAGCATACTACATTACGTTTCGTTTTATTTTACAGCGGGAAGATTTTGATTTTGGTTTTTTTGCTTTCAAATCTCACGTTGCTGCCTTATTTGCTTCTTTTATTGTTAGCTTTTTCCTGGGCTTCTTTCTTATGAAATATGTGGTGTTTGACGACAGCAAGATTAAAGGGCGTGTGCAACTCTTTCGATATCTGATGGTGAATTTGTTTAATTTGGTTTTAAACTATTTCCTGCTCCGAGCTGCTGTGGAACTCCTGCATATTTATCCGGTATTTGCCAATATTGGCACCACCATCGTTGTAGTTTTATTCAGCTACTTAGCACAGAGGCATTTCACTTTTAAAAAAGCAGGGGAGCCGGGCTATCTTGAAACTGACGATGAACCAGTTTGAAAAACCTCGCTGAAAAATCTTTTGCGTATCATGTACCTCTATGTTGAACACAAATAATGCGCTCGTTCTTTCAAAAAATACCCAACAACCAAGGTGATAGGGCATTTTGTCTGCAAAGACTTTTTTCTATACAACTGTGTTTTTTTTAGAAGCCTCCCATTGTTCTCTGCCAACTCCGGGGTACACATGCTTGTCGCTGCGATAGGATGAACGAACTAATGGGCCGCTTTCTACATAATCTAATCCCATTGCATAACCGGCCTCTTTGTAATAGGCAAACTCATCGGGATGCACAAACCGCTGTACGGGCAGGTGTTTGGCCGATGGTTGCAAATATTGCCCAATAGTTACCACATCGCAGCCGTTGTCTTTTAAATCTTGTAAAGCCTGCACCACTTCTTCTTTTGTTTCACCTAAGCCCAGCATGATGCCACTTTTGGTGCGAACGCCTTTTTCTTTCAGATAACGGATCACCTCCATACTACGCCAGTATTTAGCCTGAATACGAACCTGGCGAGTGAGGCGCTCAACTGTTTCAATATTGTGCGAAATGACTTCGGGGCGGGCGTCAATCACCCTTTGCACATCTTCTTTTTTCCCTTTAAAATCGGGAATAAGCGTCTCCAGAGTAGTATGTGGCGAGAGTGCTTTTACAGCCCTTACCGTATAAAACCAGTGGGTAGAACCTCCATCGGGCAGTTCATCTCGATCTACTGAAGTAATTACAGCGTGTTTTACTTTCATTAGGTAAATAGCCTCGGCCACGCGCTGGGGTTCGTCAAAATCTGGTGGTTTCGGCCTGCCGGTGGCTACGGCACAAAACCCACAGCTACGGGTACAGATATTACCCAAAATCATAAAGGTGGCCGTACCCCTTCCCCAACACTCGCCCATATTGGGACAATTACCGCTTTCACAAATCGTATGCAATTTGTGCTCATCCACCACATTCCTAAGATTTTTATACGTTTCCCCAATAGGTAGTTTAACCCGAAGCCAATCTGGTTTTTTAATTTTATTTGTTGCTGGTAACTCTGCCATATTGCGAAAATAGTAGATTTTAAAGTCGCTGTCTGTTGTTTATGTGAAAAGTTTTTTAGAACTGTTGTTTCTTAGCAATTGCTTCTTTTCTTCAATTCATGTGCTTACTTCCTGTAAATCAATTTTGTACCTCTATGCCAGTCGAAAGATTTCACAAAATTTCGCAGTTTTTTTATCTTTACCCAAAATCGCAACGCATGACTTCAGAAGTATTTTATACGGGAGCTTTACGCACCACCTGTACCCATTTAAAAAGCAACTCCTCGTTTGAGACAGATGCCCCAGTGGATAACAATGGGAAAGGAGAAAGGTTTTCTCCCACCGACTTGATGGCAACCAGCCTGGCCGCCTGTATGATTACCGTAATGGGGATCAAGGCGCGAACCCTGAACTTCGATCTGGACGATGTGCGGGTAGAAGTAGTAAAGATTATGGGAGCCGAGCCCCGGCGTGTCAGTGGTATTGATCTGAAATTTCATATCCCTGAATCTCTTAATGCCCTGGATGACAAAATAATTGCCATTTTAAAAAATACCGGCCTTACCTGCCCGGTGGCTAAGAGCATGCATCCGGATATTCGGGTAAATATTGATTGGGGGAGCTGGAGCTAAGAAGAGAATCATTAATAAAAAGGGTTTTACTGCAAGGGCTTTTTAAGAACAAACCTGTCTTAAACCGAATTTCTTTAATGGATTGACGCAAAAAATCATTCCACACGGCATCCGATTTTCCCCACATTTTTCCCATGCAAATAAGACCCATCTCACGAAAGAGAAATCGAGTAGGAAACAAAGGTAATTAGTTTATTGAGCTAATTGCCTTTGTTGTCCTCTCACACCACCGTGCATACCGGTCTGGTACACGGCGGTTTGTTAAAACATTTGAGTTTGTAGTTCTTTTGATAGGTATCCTTCGTAGAAGGATGGTATGCCTTGCTTTCGAAGGTATGCGTTGCTTAGTGTAGTTTGCAGGATGGGGCTATGGGCTATCCGACAACTCTTTAAACTGCTATTTGCCCATTGGTAAGCCTTCCATTTCGGAACCTTTAACCTTAGCAAGTTGCGCATCTTCGTTTTTGGGCGTTTCCATTTGTGCCAATGGATTATTCTTATCCTCGTCCGTAATAGCCCGTCAAGGTACTGGAGTATGCTTTTGCAGTCCGCCATTTTAAAGTAGTTCACCCATCCCCTAACTACTGCCCAAAAGGCTTTGTATTGCTTATCCGGATAGTCGGGTTTGTTGCGCTTAAAGGTTTCTTTTATCTTCTTGCGCATCCTGTCCACGGATTTCTTCGCAATGCGTGGACGCCACTCGCCTTTCCTGTTGTAAAAGGAAAATCCTAATAGCGTACTTTCTGCTGGCTCGCTGATTTTGCTTTTCTCTTTGTTTACCTTGAGTTTCAGTTTTTGCTCAATGTACTCCGTAACGCTTGTCATTACCCGTTCCGCAGATTTTCTGCTGCTTACATAAATGCTGCAATCGTCTGCGTATCTTACAAAGC
>JBDHYK010000099.1:0-11186 GCA_039811305.1 Niabella sp. | reverse complement strand
TGCATCCGATATTATTGCCGAAATGGGAGGCGCTTTTCATGCTATCAGCCAATAGCAAATGTTTCTTTTTTGTGAAGATTCGTTACATCATCATTTTTACCACCATTTCTTTCAATAATTCGCCTGGTCTCATAGGCGTCGTATGTACACCCACGCTTTTTAGGTTATACTGATGCAAAACCAGTAAAATTTTCTTGATTCCGTCCACTCCGTACTGTCGCAAAGTAGTTAGATAATCTTTTACAAAATAACGCATCACCCCAATTTCTGCGGCAATAGCCTCCTCATTTCCACCGTTTGGCGGAATCATATATACTTTGCTAAAAAAAGTATAGAGCGACGCCAATAGCCTTTGGAGAGGGATTGCATCGGGGTCACCTTCTATGTATTGAATAATTTTAAGAGCTTTGGACATATTTTTTGTGACAATAGCCTTTTGAAGCTCAAAACTGTTATACTCTTTGCTGATGCCAATATATTTTTCTATATCGTCTTCGGTAATTTTTTTAGTCTTACCCAGGTTGATGATGACTTTATCAAGCTCATTTTCAATACGCATCAGGTCGTTCCCAATATGTTCTATGAGTAATCCGGTAGCCATGGGTGAAATGGAAACTGCCTTTTTGTGTGCCAAATTATCTACCCATTGGGGAAGCTGGTTGTCATAAAACTTTTTTGTACTAATCAGTACCGTCTTTTCCTTCACCAGTTTGCCAAAAATAGTCCGACTGTCTAATTTTTTATCCTTGTAGGCAATCAATAAGAGCGTTGAGCTCATCGGCTGGCGAATATAGGGCCCCAATTTATCTATTTCTTTCATATTTTGGGCTTCTTTTATGATCACCACCTGAAGATTGCCAAACATCGGATAGCGTCGGCAGGCATTGATGATGTCGCTCCAGTGGGCATCGCGCCCGTAAAAAACAGTTAGGTTGAACGAGGCCTCATTCTCTGGCAACAAATCATGTTCGGCATAATTCACTATTTTGTCAAGTTCATAATACTCCTCCCCTTCCAGCCAATACACCGGTTTAAATACTTTGTCATGCCAATCTTTTTTTATTTTTTCAAACAACATGGGTACCCATTTTAAAACTTTGTAAAACTAAACCTTTTGCTTCAGCAGCCAACAGCATTTTTCTTGCCATTTTTAGGATGTTTTTTTTAAAATATCTGTCTATTTCCTTTGGTTTAATAGAAATGGCTTAATTTAGTCGCTCCAAACCGTATATATAAATATGCCACAGGATCAAAACAGACAATTTCTGGATTTTGAGAAACCGATCAAAGATCTGATAGAAGAAATCCAGTTTACCAAAGAACGTGCAGAGAAAACCCAAATAGATCTGAGCGGACAAATAGAACAGTTGCAGGAAAAGGTATTAGAGGTTCGAAAAAACATTACACAACACCTTACGGATTGGCAAAGGGTGCAGCTAAGCCGGCATCCCGACCGCCCCTACACGCACAAGTACATTGAAAAGATGACCGAGAATTATGTGGAATTGTATGGCGACAGGAACGTGAAAGATGATAAGGCCATGGTGGGAGGGTTTGCTACTTTGGGCGGACAAACGGTAATGATATTAGGGCAACAGAAAGGTTCAAACACCAAAAAGCGGCAGTTGCGGAATTTTGGAATGGCCAATCCCGAGGGGTATCGTAAAGCGCTCCGGCTGATGAAACTGGCTGAAAAGTTTGATAAACCCGTAATCACGTTAATAGATACGCCCGGAGCCTATCCCGGATTAGAAGCCGAAGAACGGGGTCAGGGTGAGGCCATTGCCCGCAATATTTATGAAATGATGCGCTTAAAAGTACCAGTGGTTTGTGTGATTATTGGGGAAGGTGCCAGTGGTGGTGCGCTCGGCATTGGAGCAGGAGATCGTGTGTATATGATGGAAAATACGTGGTACACAGTTATCTCGCCCGAAAACTGCTCCACCATCCTATGGCGGAGTTGGGATTATAAAGTAAAAGCAGCAGAAGAATTAAAACTTACTTCTGACAAAATGTTGGGATTTGGCTTGATTGATGGTATTGTTCCCGAGCCCGATGGTGGCGCACAATGGGATTATGCCCTCACAGCCGAAAATTGTAAGAAGCAAATTTTGGAAGCCATTGCAGAACTGAAGGCTTTCAGCCCCGAGGAAAGAATCCGACAACGCATTGAAAAGTATAGCAAAATGGGGCACTGGGAAGAAGTAGATTAAAAGTAAAGGCTTCTATATAATTGATTATCAAATATTAATACTGTTAAGACTGAATTTAATATTTAGGTATTGTTTCAATGCAAACAGCGTAACAAACCCTAAAAATAACACAACAACATTTTTTATATGTCATTACAACAACAATTTACAGGAACGGGGATTGCCATTGTTACACCGTTTCAGGAAGATAACAGATCGGTAGACTGGGCTACTTTTGAAAATTTGATCAACTTCTGGATCAGCAATGAGGTAGAATATTTGGTGGTTTGTGGTACCACCGGCGAAAGTGCCACATTCACACGCGAAGAAGAGCAGGAAATTTTTTCATTTGTACACAGTATTTGTAATAACAGGGTGCCTCTTGTAGCCGGTGTAGGCGGAAATGATACCTGGGAAGTAGTAAATGCTTTTAAGAAAATAGATTTTACAGGTTTCCAGGCCATTTTGTCTGTGTCGCCGTATTATAATAAACCCCGTCAGGAGGGTATTTATCAGCACTACAAAGCACAAAACGACGCCACTCCCCTACCCATTATCATGTACAATGTACCTGGGCGCACCGGCATGAGTGTGTCGGCCGATACAACAATTCGAATAGCAAACAATTGTAAAAATATTTTTGCAACAAAGGAGGCTTCAGGCAATTTCGACCAGATTAATTCCATTATTAAACACAAACCCAGCGATTTTATGGTTATCAGCGGCGATGATGGCATCACCCTTCCAATGATCGCCTGTGGCGCTAAAGGGGTAATTTCGGTAGTCGCCAATGCCTATCCGAAAGAGTTTGGAGATATGGTGCGGCTTTGCTTACAGGGTAAATTTGATGAAGCGCTACCCCTTCACTTAAAATATATTGATGTGATAAACTCCATGTTTGCAGAGGGAAATCCTTCCGGTGCAAAACAATACCTGGCAGAAATGGGACTTATAAAAAACCATATGCGCTTGCCGGTTGTGCCGGTTAGTGATGCACATGCAGAAAAAATACGGAGCTTAATGAAGGGGCTGTAATACTGCTGTTTGCAAATTCATTACCGTTTTTAGAGTTTTTCTTTCAAACAATAATTTCAACCGCCTGAGGCGAAATAGTATTCGGCTCAGGCGGTTTTGTTTGCTTCGGCTATCCCCTACTGTCGTGCTTAAAAGTGTTTAAAACTCACGAACTTTCTTGAAATAGAAGCAAATTGCGTTCAATTTTTTAACCATGGTTCTTATGAAGGCTCATGGATCGTATCCCCACTACCCTTTCCATCTCAGCGGCAGGGGGGCAGGTCAAGTGCACTGTTGACTCTAATGGGGAAAACCAGAAAAACACAGACGCTATGCCAACAAATGCGGCTTTTCGTTAAAGGTTTTCCATAGTAATTCTCCAAAAAGCGTATTTGTCCAGGCAAACCATTCCCTTGTAAATTTCTTGGGATCGTTTTTGTGAAACGATTCGTGCATAAAACCCGTGCCACCATGTGTTTTTTGAAGGGTTTGAATGCACCATTTTATTTCTGCTTCCTTGTTGGTTGTCATGGCTTTCATAATAAGGCTCATGGGCCAGATCATGTCTAACCCGATATGCGGGCCCCCAATACCCTCTGCGTAACTGCCTTTAAAGAAGAATGGATTGTCCAAAGACCAAATGTACCGTCTTGTATTTTGATAGATCGGATCGTTAACCGAAGTGCCACCCAGGTAAGGCATTGCCAGCAAACTGGGCACATTGGCGTCGTCCATTAAATTATAGCTACCATAGCCATTAACTTCAAAAGCATATACTTTACCATATTTTGCATGCGTTGTAACTGCCTGCTGTTTTAATGCGCCTGAAACTTCATTGGCCAGTGCTGTAAGTTGCGAGGCCAATGCGTTATCTTTTGATAGGGTGCTAACCATTTCTGCAGCCTGGCGCAGACTGGTTACTGCAAAAAAGTTAGATGGAATTAGATAAGCGTAGATGGTGGCATCATCGCTGGGCCGGAACATGGAGCAAATAAGCCCGTTGGGCCGCACAGGATACCCGTAGCCACCCATGGGGATGCCATCCGTAGCCCAATCAGTTTCTCGCTCAAATTTATAAGGGCCTAAACCTTCTTTTCTTTGCTGCTCTTTAAAAGTTTGAAGTGTTAAAGCGATGGCTTGTTTCCATTCGTTATCAAAAGGTGTGGTGTCGCCAGTTACTTTCCAGAATTTGTAAGCGAGTCGGATGGGATAACAAAGGGAGTCAATTTCCCATTTCCGCTCATGGGTGCCCGGTTTCATGTCGGTACGGTCAGTCTTTTTCCATTTGCTTATTTTGTTATCATCATTATAGAATGCATTGGCGTAGGGGTCTTTCAATATAAAATGGGTTTGTTTATTAATAACGCCAATAATCAACTTATGTAAGGGCAGGTCTTCTTTACAAAATTGCAGGTAGGGATATACTTGCGCAGAGCTGTCGCGAAGCCACATGGCATCTATATCTCCTGTAATTACATAGGTATCGGGTTTTCCGTTTTTCTCTTCATAAAAAACAGTGGTATCTAAAGTATTGGGGAAACAATTATTGAACAGCCAGGCCAATTCTTTGTTTTTTACCCGTGATTGAAAGGTTTTTATAGCTTTTTCTACCGATTGGCTGCTAAAGTTTCGCTTCGCCTCCGGTACACGCACTGTCGGAAAATCGTTGGGCGCCGCAAAACTAAATTTCCCTGCCATTAATCCTGCACCTAAAATACCTGTTTGTTGAATAAAAGTTTTTCGTTTCATAAAATTAATTTAGCCAAATGTCTTAAATATTTCAATATAAAACAAAAAGGTATTCAGATGTTATTTTATTCCAAGTTCAGAGTATAGATCCACGATTCTGTTGTACGCTTCAGCCGCTGCGCCATTCCCCCAATCGTAAATGGTAAACTCCCCAATGCCGAGGCCATCCGCGTTGCTAACTCCGTCATGGCCATAGTTTTCCATCGTAAAACCATAATCCTCTTTGCCAAAGAAAGGCCATTTTTTTTCCCATTGAATTTTTACCTCCGGGTTTTCCGGACAATACATCATGGTAAATGAAGCCCGCAAGGCAGACAAGCCGCGTTGAATATATTCCTTGCTTTTTAGTAGGGTGCCGTAACGGATAATCAGTTCGGCAAATAGGCTTTGTCGCGCATCGTTCCATTCTCCATCAGCATTCATTACGCCAAACCCTCCCAACGCGGGAAAGGGTATAAAATAGGGTTGCCAGGAAGCCTGAGTCATCAATAACTCATCCAAGGTTCTCTGGCCCAGTTGCAGGTACTTTCTGAGGCCAGTGCTCCGGTAAGATTCTAATAAGGCTTCGGCTGTCCAAAACATAGAAAGGTTGTTCTGTTTATACATATTGTTTCGAATGATCTTCTTGCCCACCCAATCTTGAGAACCAATTCGTGAGCAAGACCAATAGGTTTCAAAATCTTCCCACCGGCCATCCAAAATAACATGTTTCATTACCGCTTCCATGGCTTTTATGGCAGCCATTTTATATTTTGAATTTTTTGTAATGCGATAGAGGGTTAGTAAAAAAGTAACAGAAATTGAGGATTCTGGGGAATCGTTAAGATGCTGCATTGGTTTCAAGGTTGCGAGATCTAACCAGCCCGGGAAAAAACCATTATCAAATTGTACAGAAATCAATGCGTTTGCATAGTCCTGTGCATACTGCAATAGGCGCTGATCTTTTTCGAGGTCTTCATACCATCTTAGCATCCACAAAGACGTCCAACTCATATCCAACAGATGAAAAGGCGCCTGCCGGGGATCCCAGGTATAGGGGTTTCTGTTAGAATTGCCCCAGTAATAGGTATCCCAACCTTTACTCCGGTTATACTTTTTCTCTTCTATTTCAATTTGCTCCATTTCGGTGGCGATGAGCCCGTAAAAGAAGCCTTTCTTTTTAGGAAAAGATAAGGCCAATTCTTTGGTCATCAACGCCTTAGCTTTCAAACTGTCGTTACCCGTTCTTCTTGCGTACCGATACAACCCACTGGCTGACCGTAAGGAACTAAACCAGGCCTGATTCCATACAGATCTGAACTCTCTTTCATCTACTCTTCCGGGATAATTGGGACTTTGGGTAGTATTTACTATAAATGTGGCAGCCCCCACGGGTATTTGATTCAATTGAAACTGTTGCCATACCGCATCTTTCCAGGAATGAAATGCCCAGTGATAAGTATGGTTCACATAAGTTGAGAGCTTCTTTTTTACATGGCTCTCCTGTAAAAAAAGTTGAGAGCCCCAATGTTTCCAAAAAAACGAAGCGGTTCGTCTGAAAGGGTTTTTCAGCGATGTGCTGTCCGTGTAAACCATCAGGTAAAAGCCGAACTCCACCACACCGGCGGGGAAAAAGCCCCCCGGCTGCCGTTCATAGATCACGTGGTCCGTAACCCGGCTATTGCTCATGCCAAGTGTCAGCAGATTATTGGGAGCATCCATGTCCATATACCAGCGAACCGGTGGTTGTTTATTAATAAGTTCCAAATCGGGGACAACGATCAAAAGCTGCTTCTCATCGGCGGCAATGAGTGCCGGCGACCGAAATACGTGTTGTGCAATGATGTTTTTACTTGTAGGGGTAAGATGCGGTGCCCAATTGAATTTGGGTTTGAAAGCAGGTTGAATTAGGAGCCGCCAGTCGTCCTGAGGCACAGGTTCCGATAAAGCGATTGAAATTTTCACATGAAGGGTATGCTTATCAACTTGTTTGAGAGTAATTTTTCCTTTATGAGTTCCTAAAAAATCGTAACGAATCGTTTCAATGGCTTCTCTAAAACTTTTCGTAAACTGTGCTTTCTGAATTTGAGGCAGCTCCTGGGCATTGCCGGACGAAGCAAAAACAAATAATAAACCCAATAGAATGATGGAAGGTTTTTTCATATACATATTCATAATGCTTAACGCTTTCCACTCCTCTGATTTCATTTTTATTTCATTTCAATTAATTATGGAAATTGAAAAAATAACCATTCGACCAATGGAAAAACGTGCTTACCTCCTATAAATGGGATGGTGTATTAAAGTAGAATGGGATTCATGGTATTATCTACTGCTGATTCCGTCAATGGTTCTACCCCAATTCTTTCTCAATAAAACCACCTAACTCCAGATAGTTTTTATATCGTTTTTGTAGTACTCTCGCTTTTGTTTTATCAGGGGTATAGGATTCTTCAAATCCTGCACCCATCTGCTTCATAGCCGTTTCGATGGTGGGATGAACGCCAGCAACCGTTGCCGCCATCATACAGGCACCCATCGCACAGGTCTGAAGGGATTGATGTATTTTTATAGGAGTTTCCAGCACATCGGCGAGCATCTGCATAACATAGGGCGATTTTTTGGCAATTCCACCTACAGCAATTATTCCGTTAATGGTAACGCCTTCTTCCTGAATCCGATCGGCAATTCTTTTAGAGCCAAAACAGGTGGCTTCCACCAATGCCTTAAAAATACGGGGTGCATCTGAGCCCAATGTAAGGCCAGCAATAGCGCCTTTTAGTAAAGGATTGTTATCGGGCGTTCTTCTCCCATTCATCCAGTCTATGGCTAACTCCCTATTTTCATCGTCGGATATTTTTTTTGCTTCTCGATTCAGTGCCTGCAACAGGTTGTCTGATATATTTTCTTTTATTTCCAAATCATCAATGAATTGCAAAGGCCATAACAGTAAAGATTTGAACCAGGCATAGATATCGCCAAAAGCTGCCTGGCCGGCCTCTAATCCAATCATCCCCGGAATAATAGAACCCTGTACCTGACCCGATATTCCACCGATTAATTTTCCGTTCATCACATCGCGGCTGGCTACCATCATATCACAGGTAGATGTGCCCATTACTTTTAGTAAGTATCCCTCTTCAATTTGCCCGCCGATAGCGCCAACATGAGCATCTAAAGCGCCAATACCCACTTTTACCTGTGTAGTTAAACCCAAGTTTAGCGCCCATTCTTCGGATAAGGTTCCGGCGGCATCCTGCACTGTGTACAAATTTCCGTTCAGCTTGTTTACAAAACCGCCAAGCAGGGGATCAATTTTACAGAAAAACTCATCTGTTGGAAAACCACCTAATTCGGCAGCCCAAAGACCCTTGTGCCCTGCTGCACATACATTTCGTTTTATTTGCAGCGCATCCTCCCCCCCGGTTAGTAAAAATGGCATCCAGTCGCTATGTTCCACGCAACTAAAAGCAGCCTGCCGAACTGCTTCATCAGTTCTTAAAAGATGCAACAATTTTGCCCAAAACCACTCAGATGAATAAATGCCACCACAATATTGGGTGTAATCTGTTGTATAAGTTTTTGAAACCTGATTGATGGTCTCAGCTTCCTGAATAGCGGTGTGGTCTTTCCATAAAACGAACATGGCGTTGGGATTATTTTCAAAACCGGGCAATAAGGCTAACGGAATCCCTCGTTGATCCACTACTGCGGGGGTTGAACCCGTGGTGTCAATAGAAATGGCCAGCACATTGGCAGCTACGGAGGCACCCACCTGTTTCACACAATCTTTAATAGTTGTTGTGAGTCCTTCTACATAGTCCAGTGGATGTTGCCTGAATTGGTTTTTAGAAGCATCGCAATACAGGCCTTGTTTCCATCGGGGGTATTCAAAAACTGAGGTTGCCAATTCGGTTCCGTCAAAAGCATTTGCCAAAACCGCCCGTACAGAGTCTGTTCCATAATCTAAACCGATTACATATTTGTCTGTTGGTGTCATATACTAAATTAAAAAAGGACGTACTATTTTAAAATTTGTATTGAAAAACAAAGAATTATCCAAGTGGCCAAAACCGGCCAGTTTCACGTTCTGCAGGGAACTCAAACCCATTAATTTTTGTGCACAAGCTTTGTACAGAATCGGTTTTGCTAAGCAATAACTTTGCATCCCTTTAAACTGTAAAACAGTATGTAGGCAAAAAGAGGGATGGGTACCAAAAAACCAATTGACATTCCATATACATCCGACACTGCACCCATTAAGGGGGGAAACAGGGCACCGCCCGCCACGGCCATTACCAAAAAAGAAGCTCCTTGTTTGGTTTGTGGCCCTAACCCTTTGATAGCCAATGCAAAAATGGTTGGAAACATAATAGACATAAAGAAGAATACACAGTATAGGGCTATCAACGAACCCCATCCCATTTCAGCGGCAACAAAAGGCAGTAGCAGGCATACCCCAAAGGTATAAACGGCTAAAAGCCGCGTAGGTTTGAAATACTTCATTAAAGCACTACCCGTTATTCTACCGATCATAAATAAAGCAAAGCCAAGTGAAAGGAAATAAGGGCCATATACCGAATCCCAACGGGGATACATGTCGTGATCGGAAACAAAATTGATCAGGTAACTAAAAATACCGGTTTGAGCAGCAACATAACAGGTTTGGGCAATAAAACCTAAGGCAAAATGTCGGTTTTTCCACAACGGTTTTTTGGTAATATAGGCTGGATTGGCCGGGTTGGATTTTTCTTCTTCAGATGCAGATTCTGCCGATGCGTTGTGCCCCCCATGAGCTGCGTTTTCATCTTCTTCAGTGATTTCGGGAAGTTTCACACGCATAAAAATTAATGCCACAATTAAAACTGCCAGCCCAATCAATGCAAAAGGTAGTACAATAGACATCATTTTCTCACCTTCTACATGGCTTCTATTACCATAAATGTACAGCGCAATTAACGGCCCAAGGGTCCAGGCCAAGCCATTGAAGGATTGAGAAAGGTTGATCCTTCGTTCAGAACCTTCGGGTGGGCCTAATTTTGTAGTGTATGGATTCGCTGCCGTTTCGAGTGTTGTGAGGCCGGAGCCAACAATAAGCAAACAAAACAAAAACAGGGCAAATGATTGGAAGGGAGCCGTAGCTGCCGATAAAAAGGCTCCTGTAGCAAATAAAAGAAGGCCAAAAATAATACCTTTCTTATATCCGTACTTTTTCATAAACAGGCCTGCCGGCACGGCCATTAAAAAATAAGCGCCATAAAGCGAAGACTGAATCAGGCTAGACTGCCATTTTTTCAGATGAAGCATTTCCTGAAAATTTTTATCCAGCGTATCCAGCAAACCATGTGCAATGCCCCATAAAAAGAACAAAGTGCTAATTGCTGCAAAAGGTCCCAAATAATTAATACCGTCTTTTACAAATAAGGATTGTTTTTTCGCCATGAGCTTTTTTTTGAGTGATGAGTTATGAGTTATGAGTTATGAACTGCGTGAGGGGGGCAAATTGTTTGCGTTTAATGTTCTTTATAAATTCTTAAGCGTATAAATTGTAAAACACCGATTCAGGAGATCCTTTTTAATACTTCTTTATTGAGCACAGGCAGTAGCAGCAGCAGTTGAATACCTATAAATGCTGCTGATACCCGCAAACAAAGCTTTTAAAACTCCCTTTATCAATGGGGCTTTTCACCACTGATTTTTTATTTGTACAGGGGTCCATAATTACTGCAAGCGCGGTAGTCGCTTCCTTCTGCTTCCATACCATGAGCTACCCAGGAGGAGGGTCGGAAAATTTTGTCTGGGTCAATATTATGCATACAAACAGGGATCCGAAGCATGGAGCACAGCGTAATTAAATCTGCACCAATATGGCCGTAACTGATGGCTCCGTGGTTGGCTCCCCAGGCCGCCATTACACTATATACGTCTTTAAAAGCGCCGGCACCTGTAAGTCGTGGAACAAACCAGGTAGTAGGCCAGGTGAAATCGGTACGCTGGTCTAAGGTATCGTTCACTTTCTTTGGAAGATCAATGGTAAAACCCTCGGCTATTTGCAGTACAGGCCCTAACCCTTTTGCTAAATTCAGCCGGCACATGGTAACAGGCATACCCCCTTTTGAAAGAAATTTGGAAGAGAATCCTCCACCCCGAAAATAACCTCTGTTTGCAGGGTACCAGGTTGTAGCAGCTACACAGGCTTTTGCCTCTTTTTTAGATATTTCCCAATAGGGTTTCAAAGCAGGTGGTCCATCG
>JBDHYK010000098.1:0-11207 GCA_039811305.1 Niabella sp. | reverse complement strand
TTTATTCCCTATCCACCTCTCCCAACTCTTCTTCAATGTTTTCAATTGCCTTTATGTATTCCAATGTTTTTTGAGCTTCCTGTTCGTCCACCACACTAATCGCAACGCCTACGTGCACCAGTACATAGTCGTTCACCTTTGCTTCAGGAACCATGCTTAGGTTTACTTCCTTTAAAATTCCATCAAAGGACACTTTCCCTTTACGAAAAATCTGTTCTTCCGGATTAAGAACCGAAATTAATTTACCGGGTATGGCTAAACACATTCTTAGTTATTTTTTGCGTGTACAATTATTACTCCTTTTAAACATTTTCAAATCAAAGCGATTAAATTCTTACTATTTCCTCAAACGGCTACATTCCAAATTGTGTCACAAAACGAATATCCTATTTATGGTCATTCCGAACGAAGTGCGGAATCTACTCCAATATTCAGGAGATACCTCCTTGCAGTCGGCATGACGCTCGCGACAATTTCCCCAAAACGGCATATCAGATCGAATCATTTGCGTTTTGTAATTTCGCCAAAAGCCAACTGCCCAAAACTGATGTTTTCGTCATTAGGGCTTAGTTGTCTGTGCCAGAACAACTCAAATCGGGTTGCTAAGTATTGCTCTGTTATATCAACCAAAAAAGCATTTTGAAACACTCCACCACTAAATGCAATCTTGTTTGCACCCTCATTTGTGGCCACCAGTTCGATCATTCTTACCAAACTAACAAATACTTTTCTTGCAATATAAGCAATTTCAGTGTTGCATTTCTTTTCTTCTAATATTGCTGATACCATACTTTGCCATTCAAGAACCCCGTTGCTGAGGCGCACTTCATAGAAATCGAAATGCGGGATCGTGCAGGATCGGGCTGCTACCTCTAATTTCATTGCCGCTTCTCCCTCGTAAGTATTCATTTGCAAAATCCCCAGGATGCTGGAAATACCATCTAAAAACCTGCCCATGCTTGAGGTTTGTACACTCGCTTTCTGATGAACCAATTTTTCATAATACTGATACTCTTCAATGCTGAAGTAGGGACTCATTGTTTCTAATTGCTCACCACTCTGATGTAAAAGAGATAATGCGGCCACCCTCGGTTCTCTACTCATCTTGTCGGCCAAAAGATGAGAAAAATATCGTAACTGGGCCGTTCTTTCAAATTGTTTATTTTGAAAGGTAAAAAACTCTCCGCCCCAAATCTGTCCATCATGCCCATAACCGGTTCCATCCCAAATAACACCTATTATTTTTTCCGGGTGTTCTGCCAGTTGGTTTTCTGTTAGCACAGCTGCAAAATGAGCAAGATGATGTTGCACTTCAGTGATGGGAAGGTTTTGTAACACTGCCTGTTCCCGCCCTAAAACAGAAACTTGATAGTGGGGATGTTGATCCACAAAAATATGCCCTGGGCTGATCTTTAGTAGATGCTGTAAATGGAGAAGCGTCTGTCTATAACATTCGCCCGATTCATAGTTTTGCTGATCCCCCAGGTACTGACTGATATACAAATTATTAGTATCTGAAAGAGCAAAAGCACTTTTCAGCTCGGCGCCCATTGCCAGCACGGGTTGTTCAAATGTAAAAGGGTTCGGAATATAGTTAGGTGCTATGCCCCGAGACCTTCTTAAAACCATCCTCCTTCCGCTTTGGGTAAATTGAACAACGCTGTCATCCTGTGGTGCTACAATATCCCGATCAAAGGTAACCGTGTAATCTGCGAATTCTTTCAGCCAGCGCAACGCTTCTTCATCTTTGTAAATAATTGGAGCGCCACTCAGGTTGCCGCTGGTAGCCACCAATGGCTTTTTAAAATCAGAGCCTATCAGTTTCAACAAGGGGGTATAAGCTAAAAAAACACCCAGCTTGTCAAGCCCTTTGGTTATTTCATCAACCGCCAGACCGGTGCCAGGCTTCTCTTTCAATGCACAAAGCACGATCGGTGCCTGTTTGCTTTCTAATGCCTGCCGCTCTTCTACAGTAACGAAAACGTCGTTTATCACGTCCTCCATGTCAGAATAGAGAACTGCAAAAGGTTTGGCTGGTCTTTGTTTTCTTTGTCTTAAAAGCTTCACCGTTGCTTTATTTGTTGCATCGCAAACTAATAGGTATCCACCAATACCTTTCACAGCCAAAATATTGCCCTCCATTAAAAAACGATTTATCAGGGACATTATGGTTTCGCTGTGATGAGAAACCTCTTTGCCTTCATTGTCAAAAAGGCGTATGGGAACAGGGCAATCGGGGCAGGAGTTCGTCTGGCTATAATGTCTTCGGTCATAAATATTTTGATACTCCTCCGCACAGTCCCTGCACATGATTAAATGTGCCATGGTGGTATTCTCTCTGTCGTAAGGCAACCCATTTACAATAGAATACCGTGGGCCACAATTCAGGCAGGTGGTAAACGCATAGCGGTATCTTTTGTTTTCGGGTACTTCTAATTCGATTTTGCAATTTCTGCACAATGCAATATCAGGCGTCAATAACAGATCAGGTTGTTTTTCTTTTTTTGAACGAGCAATGGTAAAGTCAACAAAAACTGCGGGCTCCACAGAAACCAGAGTATGTTTTTGAATCAGTGCATTTTCGGGCGGATGTAAGACAATCTGATTTAAAAAACTGATTGCAATTTCAAGGGTATCGGCATTAAACTCTATATGAACGCCATCAACATCATTACACACCCAGCCTTTCAGCCTCCTTTCGGTGGCCAGCCGGCAAACATAGGGACGGAACCCGACTCCCTGAACGATTCCGGTTATGTGAATATGATAGGTATGCGACAAACTTCAGATTTTCTTACAGCGCAGGTGGAATCTTATTTTTCAACCATTGATACCATTTGTCCAACCCTTCGCCGCTGGTGCAACTGAGTTCGATAATTTCCAATCGGGGATTCACCTGCACGGCATATTCTTTGGCCTTTTGCAGATTGAAGGGAACATAGGGCAATAAGTCGGTTTTGTTAATAATGCAAAGGGTTGAGGAGTGAAACATGTCGGGATATTTTACCGGTTTGTCTTCTCCTTCGGTTACGCTCATAACAACCACCCGCTCTTTTTCACCCAGATCAAACATGGCGGGACAAACCAGGTTGCCTACGTTTTCAATAAACATCACCGAATTTTGTTCCGGCTGAATCCCCTGCAAGGCATGCAGTACCATGTGTGCATCCAGGTGGCAACCCTTGCCGGTATTAATTTGTGTAACTTTTGTTCCTGTGGCGTGAATGCGATCCGCGTCATTACTCGTTTGTTGGTCGCCTTCGATTACATAAAACTTAATTTCGCTTTTTAAATCAATGAGCGTTCTTTCCAACAAAGTAGTTTTACCCGATCCTGGTGAGCTTACTAAGTTTAAAGCCAGCATGTTTTTGGCCTCAAAATATCCCCGATTGCGTTGGGCCAACAATGCGTTCTGATACAAAATATCCTTCTCCACATCTACAATATGGGTAGTATGCGAATGGTGATGACCGTGATCGTGATCATGGTCGTGATGATGATGATGACCTTCGGGATGCCCAGGGTTGTGATGGTGGTGATGGGGTTCACCACATCCGCAGGTTGCACACATAATTTAAAGGCTTTATATGATAATTACAGCATACGATCTACTTACTTAGAGGCTCTTTTCTTAGCGCGAACCACTAAATACCCAACTCCCACCACCAACAATACCAACCAGGCAATGTGTTCGGGTTCTTTCAAATAATGGGTAATAGAGAAACCATCTCCGGTACCGTGTCCGGGATGAGCTAAGGCAACCATCGGAGTTGCAACTATAAAAAGTGCGCAAAGGAAGACGGAAATCAATTTGTTCATGATCTAAATATTTTAGAGGTTAAAAGTACTGTAATTATCTGGTTTCACATGCTGATAAAAATCAGATAACATCCTGTTTTTTGCCATAAACCGCCGCTTTTGAGGTCTTTTCCCCAAAAAAGCAATCTTTTTAGTGTACACCAACTTCAAAATGAGGTATCAGTGGAAAATTCAGGCCAAAAGTATTTGATCCTGGCCTTCTTGCCTTATTCTGTATGGAGATAGCACAACATACTGCCTTTTCCTTAATTTTGCGGGTTATGGCAACAACAGAAACAATCAACAGCGCCTCACCAGCAGGCAAATTCCAGGCGATCATTTCGCACTGTAAAGAATACGGGTTTATTTTTCCAAGTAGCGAAATATATGATGGCCTGCAAGCCGTATATGACTATGGGCAATGGGGCAGCGAACTGAAAAAAAATATAAAAGACCATTGGTGGAATAGTATGACGCGGATGCACGAAAACATTGTGGGTATTGATGCCGCTATCTTCATGCACCCCACCACCTGGAAGGCCAGTGGGCACGTGGATAATTTCAGCGATCCCATGATTGACAATAAGGACAGCAAGAAACGATACCGCGTAGATCATTTAATTGAAACTTTTGCCGAAGAATTGAAGGCAAAAGGTGAAACAGAGAAAGCCGATTCCCTGTTGGCACAAATGGATGCTTTGCTGGTTCAGGATGACTATGCGGGTTTAAAAACCCTTATTGAAGAGAATAAAATGACTTGTAGCATTAGTAAAACAGCCAACTGGACGGATATCAGGCAGTTCAACCTGATGTTTAGCACCCAATTAGGTAGTATTGCAGAAGATGCCAACGAGATTTATCTACGCCCCGAAACTGCCCAGGGAATTTTTGTAAATTTTCTGAATGTGCAAAAAACCGGACGCATGAAAATACCGTTTGGCATAGCACAGATTGGAAAAGCTTTTCGCAATGAAATTGTGGCTCGTCAGTTTCTTTTCAGGATGAGGGAGTTTGAACAAATGGAAATGCAATTCTTCATTAAGCCCGGAACCCAAAAAGAATGGTACGAATACTGGAAACAGGAACGCCTCAAGTGGCACCTTAGTTTTGGCACCGATCCGGCTAAGTTTCGTTTTCACGATCACATCAAACTGGCACACTATGCCGATGCAGCCTGTGATATTGAATATGAATTTCCCATAGGGTTTAAGGAAGTTGAAGGTATTCACAGCCGTACCGACTTTGACCTGCGCAACCATCAGGAATACAGCCGGAAAAAAATGCAGTATTTTGATACAGAGTTGAACCAAAATTATATCCCTTACGTAATTGAAACCTCTATTGGCTTAGACAGAACGTTCCTATTGGTTGTGAGCAATGCCTACACCGAAGAAGACCTGAGTACAGCCGAAAAACAGGACAGCCGGGTGGTTTTGAAGTTCCCGCCACAGTTAGCTCCCGTAAAATTAGCTGTTTTCCCACTTACCAAGAAGGACGGACTTCCGGAAATTGCCAGAGATATCATGACAAAGTACCGCAGCGATTTTAAATGTTTTTATGAGGAAAAAGATACCATTGGCAAGCGCTATCGCCGCATGGACGCTATTGGGGTGCCCTTTTGCGTAACGGTGGACCATCAAACCAAAGAAGACCAAACTGTAACCATCCGTTACAGAGACAGCATGCAACAGGAACGTATTCCTATAGAGGCTATCGGTAAACTTGTATCCGATGCAATCAAATAATATTCGGTCCAGGGTTTTAAATTGAGTTTAGAAGTTTTTACAAAGAATACTCCCCATACTACGGGGAGTATTTCATTAGGTGCAACTTCTAATTTCGCCTTTTAATAACAGCTATCGAATCGGCTAATGCACCAACAATACCGTAGCCCCCTTTAATATTATTGAAAACAACAACCGCCTCCACAAAAGGATTATCGGTATTATCTAACTGTTTTTGCTTGGTTTCTAAATACATAAAAGCGGCCTTACTCATGGTGGTTACTTCGGGCGCCAAATAAATTCGCTCCGAAGAAGAATAGCGAAGGGTTAGATTGAGTCTGATTTTGTCCCCATCAAAAGTTTCATCGGAAAAATAGACGATCCGATCGAGACCATTATCTTCAAAACCCATGAACCCCGTATTGGTTTTCAAATTATTGATAATAAATGGAATTTCTGAATTTCTGTTGACAGAATATCGCTTGGTGGATGCGTTATAACTGGCCATTAAAATTCGTAACCTGTAAAAATTTCTCTCACCGGCCGGGTCGTCCAAATCCAGCTCGAGGCGATAGGGCCTCAGGGAGTCCGGGGGATTTGCTTCTTTCCAGAATTCAATGGGTTGAAATCTTGCCTTTTTTGGAACTTCGTCAGAACCTTCCACCCCTATATAACCCGGATGTGTAACTTTTAAAGTATAGCGTTGTGATGATTTTGCCTTTAACACCGATCCGTAATATTTTCTACCATTGTTTACAGTTTTTTCTACTAATGTTTCTTTGTAAATATCATTCTCGTACAATTCGGCTTTACACCCTGCCAGCTCCTGAAAAACAGTACTGTTGCTTTGAGAAGTGGCGCTTTTGGTAAGGTGTACTTCCAAAACGCTATCGGAGGTAATAAACGTGTTCAGCACAATTTTATCGCCCGGATAGGGCAAATCTATTTTTACATTGCGCTCGCAAGAAGTACATGCAAGGAGTAGATGCATCAACCCGCCAATTATGAATATCGTTTTCTTACAAAGCATAAATTACTAAAACTTTATACGATAGGAAATACCCGGAATAATGGGTAGTAATGTGATACCCTTCAATACACGTTCATTTGAGGCAAGGCCACCGGTATCGTTCTGCCCCATATAATAAT
Organism: Niabella sp.; assembly: GCA_039811305.1. GTDB lineage: Bacteria > Bacteroidota > Bacteroidia > Chitinophagales > Chitinophagaceae > Niabella. Next base: position 4,536 of record JBDHYK010000098.1, on the reverse strand, counting down.
AAAACGGATTTCGCTGATTATAAGCATTGTAAACACTAAGGTTCCAGGCACGTTCGTAGTTTTTTCGTTTCTTGATGAACGTAATTCCTATGTCGAACCGGTGATAATTCAACAATCTAAATTCGTTCCTTCCTCCATAATAATTTATTGGACCCAGCCAGGAGGTAGGGTTGGTAATTGATTTTCCGTCTACAGATTCATATTGGGCTACAGGCAATGTAAATGGCGAACCGGTTTGAAACTGCCAGGTTCCCGACACTTCAATTCGGGGGTTGAACTTATGCACTACGGCTACTTCAAAATCGTGCCTGCGGTCATATTTGTAAAAAAACTTTTTCCCAAAATTGATGGTAGGGAAATGGCGGTCGCTGCGGCTAAGGGTGTACCCTACCCATCCTGTTGTTTTACCAGTCTTTTTTTGAAATAGTAGTTCCAGCCCCCGAGCCTGTGCCTCCCCCGCCTCTACCTTAGTGTCCCAGGCATCAACCGAGGAATTGATATAACTGGCCCCATCAAAATACTCAATAACTCCGTTCATATTCTTAAAGTACCCTTCAATGGAAGCTTCCAGCCTTCCGTTGAAAAAGGTACGAGCCAAGCCTAATGCGTATTGTGTTGAACGCATGGGCTTTACCAGGTCGGTAGAGGGCACCCACAAATCGGTGGGGAGGGTGCTGGAATTATTGGTCAGAAAGTGAATATACTGCGTCATTTGCGAGTAAGAGCCTTTTAAAGCGATGTCGCCGGGCAACAGAAACCGAAATCCCAGACGGGGCTGCACGCTGCTGTACCATTTGGTTTTTGCTTTAAAGGTACTGGCATGAACCCCCAGGTTGACCTTTAAAAAATTTGAAATCATCCAATCGTCTTCTATGTACACACTCAGTTCAGGAGACTGTTGTACCTGATTTTTAAAGTTCAGTGCAATTTGGGGTTTCGTAGCATCACCGGCTTTTAACGACAAAGCTCCCGGGCTAAAATTGTGCAGGGTGCCGCTTACGCCGGTTTTCAAGCTGTGATTGGGTGTTGGCCTAAAATCAAAATCCGTTTGAATCCCTATGTCTTCGATCGAAGACAGGTATTTGGCTCTTACCAAATTGTGTTTATTTTGTTCAATTTGTTCAATAATAAAATCGCTTAAAAATTTATACCGGGTATAATTCAGCAGGGTATTTGCAAACAGCCTCGTATTAAATACGTGGTTCCAACGAAGGGTACCAATCGTATTGCCCCAACGCACATTGGCGTCTGTTGTCTCGCTCGAATTCGTTCCGGCACTTTTATTTTTCACCCGAAAAATATCCTGCCCGCTGAAGTAGCTGGCAAACAACCGGTCTTTGTTTGAAAATATATGGTGCAGCTTAGCGTTCAGGTCGTAAAAATACACGCCCAGATCTTTCAGTTCGCCATCGGAAACCGATTTTGCAATGGGTTCAGCCAACAGATCGAGATAGGTTCTCCTTCCTGAAACCAAAAAGGAGGTTTTGTCTTTTTTGATAGGCCCCTCTAACGTGAGGTTCGATGCCAACAACCCTATTGAGCCTTCGCCCTGAAAGGTTTTCATGTTGCCGTCTTTCATCACCAAATCTACAACCGAAGAAAGTCTTCCCCCGAAACGGGCAGGAAATCCGCCTTTGTACAACTCCACATTTTTAATTGCATCACCATTAAAGGTGGAAAATATACCCAAAAAATGGGAAGGATTGTAAATGGGGGTACCATCTAATAAAATCAGGTTTTGCTCGGGCCCTCCTCCACGAACTAATATTCCACTGCTGCCCTCTGAACCCTGAGATACACCGGGAAGCAATTGAAGGGTTTTCAAAACATCCGTTTCTCCCAGAAAACGAGGCATACTTTTTATCATGGTTACCGGTACAGAAACCCTGCTCATTTGTGTTTGCTGCTGAATAGACTGCGTTTTGGCAGAAACAACTACCGCATCCAGGTTGCCATCCGCGCTAAGCTTCACTTTCAGTTCTTTGTTGGCATTTAAATTTATGGTTTGCTGAAAAGGACGAAAACCAATGCTTGTTATGATGAGATCTATTTCCTTTGAAGGTAAGGTGATTGAAAAAAATCCGTAATTGTTAGTGGTAGTACCTGTTTTGCTGTTAGCAATGAGAATACTGGCTCCTGGCAGTTTTTCCCCTGTAGCCGAATCTTCCACATAGCCATAAAGGGTAAACCTACTTTGCTGGGCCTGACAAAATATGAAAAAAAAGAAAAAGGATAAAAAGGCAACCGCTCGTAGAACCATAATCCGCAAATTCAAAAATAGAAAAACCTGTAAAACGACTATCAACCGAATCGAGATCAAAAATAACCTCTGCTTTCGCCCTGTCTTTGTTTACAATGTTAAATAATTTTTAAAGAAAAATTAACCCCCACTCTTTTTGGTGTGGGTATAGCCATTTTTAAGAAGCCATTGTAGCATTTTATCGCGCTGGTCGCCCTGAATTACAATTTCGTTCTCTTTGGCGGTGCCTCCTGTGCCACAAAACGACTTTAATTTTTTTGCCAGCTCCTCCAAATCCTGCCCGCTACCCACAAACCCCTTAACCACTGTTGCTGTTTTACCGCCTCTGTGTTTGGTTTCTAATTGCAGCCTGAGTTTTTGCTGTGCGGGGGGTAAGGTAGGTTCTTGTGCCGTTTCGTTATCAAACTGAAACTGAGGATCGGTACTATAAACAAATCCTTTGTTATCTGCTCGGTTTCTTGCCATAAACTTGTACGATTGGTTGGTATTAAAGAAGTGCTTTGAGGCTTAGATCCAAACTTTGTGCCTGATGCACCAAACCTCCCACGCTCACATAATCCACTCCGGTAGCGGCATAGCTTTCAATTGTTTCCAAGGTAATCCCTCCACTGGCCTCGGTTTCAAACCGCCCTTCTATGAGCTGTAGTGCTTCCGTAATCTGCTTAGGGGTATAATTGTCCAACATTACCCGAAACACCTTGCCCGTACCGGTTGCAATTACTTTTTTTACATCTTCAATACTGCGTGTTTCTACCTCAATTTTTATACTCAGATTATTTTTTTGTACATAGTCGTGAGCTTTATTGATCGCTTTTTCAATGCCTCCGGCATAATCAATATGATTATCTTTTAGCATAATCATGTCAAAAAGCCCAAAGCGGTGGTTCACACCTCCTGCAATACGTACAGCTTCTTTTTCCAGTAGTCTGAAATTGGGCGTCGTCTTTCTCGTATCCAGAAGTTGGGTTTTATATCCCTTTAGTTTCCCGGTATATTTTCGGGTAAGGGTAGCAATCCCACTCATGCGCTGCATACAGTTCAGTACCAGCCTTTCACTGCTCAGAATGGTGTGCTCAAGGGCTTCTACCACAAAGGCCTCATCACCCACACGCATGTCTTCACCGTCGTTTTTCAACAAGGTAATCTTACTATCGGGTTCCACCTGCGAAAAAATAGCCTTAGCCACACCTACACCTGCCAGTACCCCATCCTGTTTGATTTTTAAAACGGCCTTCCCTTTTGTAAACGGATCTATACAACTTAAGGTAGAGTGGTCGCCCGTACCAATGTCTTCGTTCAACGCCTCGCGGATAAGGTGGTGTAATTTGTTGTTATAATCTTCCATATTTGTAAAAATAAACAGCCTCCCGCATTGAGAGGCTATTTTACTTGATATTTTTTGCGTTTTATTCGATCAATTGCAGTCGAAGCTCTTTCAAAGTCTCTTTTCCTTTTTCATTTTTCATAAAGATACTTACCCGATAGTTGCCCTTTGCTGTTGTTAAAGTTCCAATAGCATAGCGGCCGGCAGGCGACTCGCCTTTATGTCGAACATCAAAACCCTTCACCGGATTAGCGGTAAAAAAATTTTTCAACTGTTGCAGAGACTGGCTTTTATTAAAATTATTACTATTATCCAAAATATTCAACAAAATATTATCGCTGATATTATTGGTAACTGCAACAGCATTTCCTGTTTTCAAACCACTCATCACGCTATCAATATTTTGCGCGTGTAGCGCTAAAGAACTGAAAGCGAGCAATACAAATAGTGGTACTATAAATTTTTTCATTTTTCTATGTTTTTTTTTGAACCGTTTATCAAATATTTTATAAAACTACTGGAAAATAGAATACTTCAACAAAAACGCAAGCTATTTTTCCTCGTCGTTTTCTTCCTTTTTAAAAAAAGAGCGGTATAAACTTTTATGCCCTTATCGTAAAATGCGCTAATTTTGCAACAAATTTGTAGCCTATTTCATTGAAATATACTATAGCGGCTCTCTGATTATCAATTCATTAACATATTTTTATGTCATGTCACAAAAAAAAGCGATTCTTATAATAATGGACGGCTGGGGATTGGGTAGCGTTGCATCTGCCGATGCCATTCAAAACGCCCAAGTACCTTTTACAAAGTCATTATATGGCCAATACCCCAACACTACCTTAACCACTTTTGGGGAATTGGTTGGGTTGCCCGAGGGGCAAATGGGAAATAGTGAAGTGGGGCACCTGAACTTAGGTGCCGGGCGGGTTGTATATCAGGAACTACA
>JBDHYK010000097.1:0-11295 GCA_039811305.1 Niabella sp. | reverse complement strand
GAAGTTCGGTTTGCAATTTTAGATTTAAATGCAGGGCATCCCAACCAGGGAATGCGTAGCATTAAGAAAATTGTTCACCGTTGGTCTCGAGAGAGCGAACTGAATATTGTATATGATATTTTTGATGTGCGGGTAAAAAATGAACTTCCCGACATGTCCTATGATATATACATATCCAGCGGTGGCCCCGGAAGCCCTCTTACCACAAGGTTTGAGGATTGGGATGAGAAATGGAGTCAATGGTTGAACGAGATTGTGCGGTATAATACAAACCCTGCAACCGTACAAAAAAAATTCGTTTTATTAATTTGCCATTCTTTTCAACTGGCTGCCCGGTATTTTAATGCGGGTCTTATATGTAAAAGACGCTCCACTTCATTCGGTGTGTTTCCTATGCACGTGATGCCGGACGCCATGTATGATCCGGTATTTAAGAATCTCAAAAATCCGTTTTATGCGGTAGATAGCCGTGATTATCAGCTTATTCAACCCAATCATGAGATCTTGAGGGAGATGGGAGCCTATATCACCTGTATAGAGAAAAACAGGCCACATGTTCCTTACGAACGCGCAGTAATGGGCATCCGGTTTAGCCCTTATATATTTGGCACACAGTTTCATCCCGAAGCAGATCCCGAGGGGATGCTCAAGCACTTTCAATCGGAGGATAAAAGACGCACCGTTATTAAAAACCATGGAGAAGCTAAATTAGAAAGTATGCTGAACCAACTACAGGATGCAGATAAAATTTTGTGGACGAACTGCAATCTTATACCCAATTTTTTAAATGAAGCTTATTCTGGTATTAAAGTGCAGGAGTTAGCAGAAGTATAACCTGGATGCTCAAAACGCATTCTTTTGTGGATTGGTTATTGAAAAATGCAATGTTCCCGCTGTGGGTATTTGCCATAGCTACCCGGATAAATTGAAGCACCGTATTAATAGATCGTTCTCTAACAGGCTATTCTTTCATTTGATTCTTCCCTTTGTAGTAATAAAACACCGGAATGCCGATCAGCACAATTACAAGGCCTAACAAAGAGGTGGTGGGTTTGGCATACAAGAGGCCTACACACATAACGGCAGCTAATAGTATATACATTAGGGGAATGATAGGATAACCAAAGGTTTTATAAGGCCTTTCGGCGTGGGGTCGGGTAATGCGTAGGCGGAACATTCCGATTATTGTTAAAATATAGAATACCACGGTAATGAAAACCACGTAGTCGAGCAATACGCCGTATTTCCCACTCAGGCATAGCACACTGGCCCAAATACACTGCGCCCACAAAGCCCATTGAGGAACACTGTTACTGTTGAGATGGCCCGCTTTAGGTATAAAAAGCTTGTCTTGTGCCATTGTATAAAATACCCGCGATCCTGACAGGATCAATCCGTTATTACAACCAAAAGTGGATACCATGATCATAATGGCGATGATAGCGGTACCGTAGTTACCAAAAATATTGAAAGCTGCGGCGGTAGCTACCCGGTCTTGTTTTGCAAAAGCCATATTGGGATAATCGGCAAATTCGGTAGGAAACGCTACGGATCCGGAGGCGACTTCTGGTACCATTGGCATTACAGAAATGTACATAATATTTGTAAGCACATATATTGTTGTTACGATCAGGGTACCTAACAACAGGCTCAAGCCAACATTGCGTTTAGGATTTTTAATTTCTCCGGCAATAAAAGTTACATTTTCCCAGGCCACACTGCTAAAAACAGAACCAACCAGTGCAGAACTAATCAATCCGATTGTAAATAGTAGGGTAGGAGAAGCTTTAAATGCCGACCATCCCAGTTGATTACCGGCGGCATCTTTTATAGGTTCTGTAAATTTTAAATCGAAAGACCCGGACCAGTTTGCGTCCCATATATTGGCTTTTGCAGCAAATAACAAACCAATTACAATCAGCGCAAAAAGTGAAAACAATTTGGCAATCGTAAAAATTGTTTGAACCGACTTGCCTTCCTTTACACCTCGCGTATTCACGTAAGTGAGAAAAATGATCAATAGTATTGAAACCAACTGTGCAGGATACAGTTTTAACCATCCCCACTGAAACAGCAGGTTTTCTTCGGCCATCGTAAGTGCAGGAATAAAATACCCGGCAAATTTGCTGAATGCCACCCCTACAGCAGCAATGGTTCCGGTTTGTATTACCGAAAAAAAGCTCCAGCCATACAAAAAACCGGTGAGGGGGTTATAGGCTTCTTTTAAATACACGTATTGGCCCCCTGCTTTTGGAAACATAGCTGACAGTTCACCATAGGAAATAGCCGCAAAAACCGTCATAACACCTGTTAATACCCATAAGGCAATTAACCACCCTGCAGAACCCACCATCCTGGTCATGTCGGCACTAACAATGAAAATGCCCGAGCCAATCATAGAGCCGGCAACGACCATCGTGCCATCAAACAGGCTTAGCGATTGCTTAAATGAGTGTTGTTCTGCCATATACCAATTTTAAAAAGAGAACAAGATAAGGATATTTTTTTTTCAATTATAAAAAAATAGTTCCTAATTCGCCTTCATTATTGTATGGATGGGTTTGAAAAACAAGGACAAGTGTATGTGTGAAGAGGTGAGGATAACCTTCCGCCCCTAAGCTGATTGTATTGCATCGTTGTCAGAATCAGAAAAGTTTCCAAAGGGGATGGGAGTGAAATCTATCCTTTTACAGTCGGTTTCTACTGAATTTGTTCTGTTAAGACCAAAATACGGAATCCTATTGCTGTGTTAGCAGGTTCGGATTCTTATTTTTTTTCTTTTTTTGCCTGGTTATTTAGGCCTTTTAGTACCTGGCTTGTAATATCATAAACGGTGTCTTTGAAATAAAAGAGACCGGGTTCATAAGCAAAAATGAAAGAATAGGTTTTGTCGGCGTTAAATTCTTTCAGAAAGTCTTCGATTTTCTTTTTAACAGCCATATTTTTATTGCTGACAAACAGGTTGAACTCATCGTAAAGAGATTGTCTTTTTTCTGCAATTTGATTTTGCATGGCTTCCAGGTCCTGGCGGGCGGCTTCTGCTTCGGCCTCGGTCATAGTTTGGGCTTTTTGCTGGTAGCCGGAAAGTTTGTTTTGGTAGGCCTTTCCCATTTTTTCCAATTCACTACCTACGACGGCGTCTTTGTTTTTGATTTCTTTTTGAGCAGCCTTTGCTACTTCGTATTTCATTTGGATAGAATCCATATCAATATAGGCAAAAAGTATTTTTTTATTCGCTAAACTATCTTTGCCTTTGTGCATGGTGTCTTTAGCAGTAACCGATCCCGATGAACTAAATTGTTTGTACAACAAAAAACCAACTGCTAATACTAACAAGGAATTTACAATTAAGAGCGCCTGCTTCATTTTCTGGTTTGTTAAATTGGTTCGCAAGATAACATTCTATTGAAAATAATCCGTATTTATTCTTTTTCTTAGGAAACCCTTAACAGCCCCATTGGATTCGGTGGTAGATGTAATAAAATTATATGGCCAGGAAATTTTCGGGAAATAGGGGATAGATAAAAAACTTTGTACAAAAAAAAACCGGCTTTTAGAAAAAGCCGGTAATCTATTTATGATTCTTTACGGGTTTTAGGCCGTTACTTTGCCTTTTGCTTTGGCTATTACTTCTTCTGCAATATTATTAGGTGCAGGAGCGTAATGGCTAAATTCCATAGTACTGGAAGCACGACCAGAAGTAAGTGAACGTAATTGGGTTACATAACCAAACATTTCGCTCATAGGTACTTTTGATTTGATCACCTGAGCGCCAGCCCGGGTATCCATGCCTTCCATCATGCCGCGCCTGCGGTTCAGGTCTCCGGTTACATCACCCATGTATTGCTCGGGTGTGATTACCTCTACCTTCATAATGGGTTCTAATAAGATGGGCTTTGCTTTTTTAGCCGCATCCCGAAATCCTTGCTTAGCGCACATTTCAAAGCTCATAGAATCGGAGTCAACGGGGTGAAAACTTCCGTCAAATACGCGGATTTTCATATTATCTACGGGGTAGTTGGCTAAAACACCCGTTGTCATGCTGGTTTCAAAACCTTTTTGTATTGCTGGTACAAACTCGCGTGGAATGGAGCCGCCAAAAATATCGTTTACAAACTGGAAGTTTTTGTCGGGGTTCTCAGTTTTCCATTCTGCATCTACAGGGCCGATAGAGAATTGTATGTCAGCGAATTTACCACGGCCACCGGTTTGTTTTTTCAGTACTTCACGGTGTTCGATGGTGGCATTGAAAGCTTCCTTGTAGGCCACCTGGGGAGCACCCTGGTTTACTTCTACTTTAAATTCGCGCCTCATCCGATCAATAATAATCTCAAGGTGTAATTCTCCCATACCACTTAAAATGGTTTGACCGGTATCTTCATCTGTTTTTACTCTAAGTGTAGGGTCTTCTTCTATCAATTTTGCGATAGCGAGTCCCATTTTATCTACGTCGGCCTGAGTTTTAGGCTCCACTGCCACCGCAATTACCGGTTCGGGGATAAACATATTTTCTAAGGTGATAGGGTGGCTTTCGTCACACAAGGTATCACCGGTTTTTATTTCTTTAAACCCTACTGCTGCAGCAATATCACCGGCTTCAATAAAGTCAACCGGGTTTTGTTTATTGGCAAACATCTTCATAATCCGGCTGATACGCTCTTTTTTCCCACTTCTTACGTTCAACACATAAGAGCCAGCGTCTAAGTGTCCGCTGTAGCAGCGGAAGAAAGCCAAGCGGCCCACAAAGGGGTCTGTTATAATTTTAAATGCCAAAGCAGAAAAGGGCTCTTTTGCATCGGGCTTACGAATAAGTTTTTTCTCGGGGTCTTTGGGGTCGGTGCCGTCAATGGCATCAATATCTACCGGAGAGGGCAGGTACCGACAAACTGCATCGAGGGCCGCTTGTACGCCTTTATTTTTAAAGGAAGATCCGCACATCATGGGTACAATGCTCAACTCAATGGTAGCTTTGCGGATGGCTGTGTGAATTTCATCTTCGGTGATAGATTCGGGGTCTTCAAAGAATTTTTCCATCAATACATCGTCCGATTCTGCTACTGCTTCAAGCAATTGCGCACGCCATTCTTTGGCTTCCTCTACCATATCGGCCGGTATTTCTACTTCATCAAAAGTCATCCCTTCGGTTTCTGCGTGCCATTCAATTCCTTTCATGCGGATCAAATCTACTACGCCTTTGAAATTATCCTCGGCTCCAATGGGTAATTGCAGGGGTACAGCATTGGATCCCAGCATTTCACGCACTTGTTTTACAACATTTAAGAAATCCGCGCCACTACGATCCATTTTATTTACAAAGCCAATACGGGGTACTTTGTATCGGTTTGCCTGGCGCCAAACGGTTTCGCTCTGTGGCTCAACGCCATCAACGGCAGAAAAAAGAGCAATCAAACCATCCAGTACACGCATGCTGCGCTCTACCTCTACGGTAAAGTCCACGTGGCCGGGGGTATCAATAATGTTGAAAGAATAAGATTGCGTAGTACCAGGAATTGTTTTACCCATTTCTGTAGGGAAGTTCCATTTACAACTTACTGCAGCGGAAGTGATGGTGATACCGCGTTCCCTTTCCTGATCCATATAATCGGTTGTTGTGGAACCGTCGTGGGTTTCACCAGTTCTGTGGATCATACCGGTGTAACGTAAAATACGCTCCGTGGTAGTGGTTTTACCGGCATCAATATGGGCCGCAATACCAAAGTTTCTTTGAAATTTTAAATCTGCCATTGTTTTATCATTGTATGATTTGCATCGCTTATATAATTGTTTGTCAAAACATTGTAATTATACAAACTTCTAAAAGCCATTTACAGGCGGTTTTTTAAGTTTGCAAAGGTAAGGAAATTATCACAAAAACAACTAAGAAAATACGAATCTTCCGGTGAAAAGCTGCCAGAGAGGAACAAAATAATCAGAATTTTTATGCGGAGGCTTCCTGCAAGTCAATTTGTGAATCATACTAACTTGTGAACCTGCTGAAATAATAATGTATATAATATTGATTATTATTAAGTTAGAGTGATAAGTTCTCAAAATTTCTGTTAGATGCTGAATGGAGTTGCTTTTTAGAAATCTTTAATCTATGCAGCGTTTTCTTTCTTTTTTTACAAGGCTCCCACAATTACTGTTTGTACCATTTTTTTGGCTACGGGCGTTTTGAAAGAAAGGGCGGGTTCCCATTTTGGCATTTTTTGAATACGGGCAAGGAGTTCTTTATTGAAATAATCGTCGGATCCCTGAATAATTTTAAAATTTACAGGCATACCATCGGCATCTATGACAAACTCCACCTGGGCAAACAGTTTGTCTAACCCTTCAGGCAGGTAAGGAGTCAGTTCTTTGCCCAGCGATTTTAAAAAATGGTCAAATGCTTCGATGCCTCCAACGTATTCGGGCCACTTGGTAACTGTGTTGGTACCGGTTACGTTTCTAACATTAGGAGTAAATGGAGTTAATTTTGGTCTTGCTTTTACGATGGGTTGAAAACGTGCTACCCGGGGTAGTGCATTGCTTACAATATATTCTCCATTGTCTTTTACCATGATCAGTGGTAGTTGGTGGTATTTTTCAAAGTAGTCGAATGCTTCTTCCAGTTTATTGGTAAAAAGCTTCAATGAGTCGTTGTCTTTTGTGATTTTGGCTAAATATTCATAGCTTTTCTGCACATCGTATTTGATGGGGAAGATATGCACGGGTATAAAATCAAGCCCGGCACTTTTAGCATTGGCAGCCAGAATATATAATTCGGCAATCTGGTCGTCTAAAATGGGAATACAACCTACGGTTGCGCATCCTCCGTGTATAAAAATATCACCCCCGGGTTTTACAGGATCACTGAGAATGCGGTCGGATGCATTGGGGTAGTTTAAGCCCAATGAAAGGTAGTAGCTGCTATTGGGATTGAACCGGTCAATATAGTAAAACCCCTCAGGAACCTGATAGTCTCCTTCAAAGCGCTTAGGACCTAAGGCTCCTGCTAAAGCACATACTTTATAGATTTTCAGCAACTTATATTCTTCCTGCACCGAATTTTTTACCCAAACTTCTAACTGACTGTCGTATTTAAACGAGCGGATGTACATATACTTAGCCGGCCAGTTCAATCCTTTTAATTCAAAAAGCGCTTTCAAATTAGCCTCTTTCTTGTTGGCAGCGTCATTTGGCCGTTTAAAGCTTTTCTGAAAATCAATAAAAGAACGGCCAGTATTGGATACAACATCCTGGTTCGTCTGACTAAAGGCGCCGGGGTTGTACAAAAGAAACAAAAACAATAGAACAAGGAAATTACGGATCATCTATCAGCTTATTTGTGGGAGGTTATAAAAATTGCCTGTTTTGTTTGCTATTTTTTTAAGATGGGCAAATATACTGGCTATTCTTTAAAACATCGGCCAAATACTTGTTATAAATTCAGGTAGCCTCAGTAAATTGACTGTGCCTGCCGTATCTTTGTGCCATGCAAAAAATTGGTATTTTAGGTGGGGGACAATTAGGAAGAATGTTACTTCAAGAAGCCGCGAACTATCCTGTGGAAACTTTTGTGATGGAAAATGATGCGAAATGCCCGGCGGCTCATTTATGCCATCATTTTGTAAAAGGCAATATTAGGGATTTTCATAGTGTTTATTCTTTTGGTAAGAATGTGGATGCGCTGACTATTGAAATAGAACATGTGAATATTGATGCATTGGAACTCCTGGAAAAAGAGGGTAAAAAAATATTTCCCAAGCCCTCGGTTTTAAGGCTGATTTGTAATAAAGCGCTTCAAAAAGAGTATTATTCCCGAAATGAGATACCCACCGCAGCCTATGTTTTTACCCATAATTATAATGAATTGCTCGCCAATAAAGATTTTTTACCAGCAGTACATAAACTAGCAGAAGGAGGTTATGATGGCAGGGGGGTTCAAGTAATTGAAACTGAAGACGATATAAAGAAAGGATTTTCTGCATTTTCTGTATTGGAGAAGAAGATCTCTGTTGAAAAAGAAATAGCGGTAATGGTAGCAGTAAGCCAGAAAGGCGAGGTGGCGGTGTATCCACCTGTTGAAATGGCTTTCAATCGAAATCTCAATCAGTTAGAGTTTCAACTCTGCCCTGCCCGGATGAGCAAAGAGGTTTTTTGGAAAGTGGAAGCCATCGCATTATCAACAGTAAAAAATTTTAAATCACCGGGTATTTTTGCTGTAGAAATGTTTGTAACCGCCGAAGGGGAGGTGCTGGTGAATGAAACAGCACCCAGGGTGCATAATAGCGGCCATCATACTATTGAGGCGCATTACAGTTCTCAGTTCGATATGCTCTGGCGTATTATGCTCGATTATCCATTAGGAAATACGAGCGCAATTCAACCTTCTGTAATGGTGAATATAATTGGTGCTGAAGGACATAGTGGCGCAGCAATGTATGAAGGGCTTGCCGAAATGCTGGCGATGGACAATGCATTTTTCCATATTTATGGGAAAAAAGAAACTCGCCCTGGTCGTAAAATGGGCCATGTAACGATTATGAGCAAAGAACAGCAAGACCTGATGCATAAGGCCAATATTATCAAGCATGGGCTCGTGGTAAAATCTACTTAAAATACCAGTTCCCGAGCTATCTTATATGCCCGTCTCCTTCCACGATCCATTTTTCTGTAACTAATTTTTCCAGGGCAAAAGGCCCACGAGCATGAAGTTTTTGAGTTGAAATTCCGATTTCAGCACCTAAGCCAAACTCCTCGCCATCTGTAAACCGGGTAGAAGCATTTGTATAAACGGCTGCTGCATCTACTTCATTTACAAAACGGTTACAGGCTTTTTTATCTTTGGACACAATGGCTTCGGAATGACGGGTAGAATATTTGGCAATATGATTCAAGGCTTCATCAATTCCCTTCACAGTTTTCACCGCACATTTTAGCGATAAAAACTCTCGCCCAAAATCCTCAGCTTTTGCTTTTTGTAAGAAAGGATATCCCTTCAGTAGCTGGTTCGATGCTTTATCAGCAAAAATTTCTACCTGAAATTTTTCAAACTGTGGAGCCAACAGTTGAAGGAACTGTGGTGCGATGGTCTCGTCCACTAACAGTGCATCTGCTGCGTTACAAACTGAGGGGCGGCTTACTTTGGCATTAACGGCAATCTCTACTGCTTTTTCCAGGTCAGCGGTTTTTTCCACGTATACATGACACACACCAGCGCCGGTTTCAATTACCGGCACCAGGCTATTTTGGCGTACAAAGTTAATCAGGCCTTCCGAGCCCCTTGGTATGAGAACGTCTAAGTACCGGGTGGCAGTAAACATTTCCTGAACCACTTCTCTTTGAGGCGGCAGCAAGGATACCGTATGGGCACTCAGCCCAAATTGTTTTAGCACTTTTTGAATTAGGGTTACCGATACTTTATTGGTATGTTGCGCATCGCTGCTTCCTTTTAGCACACAGGCATTACGGCTGCGCAGGCAAAGAGCTGCAATATCAAAGGTTACATTGGGGCGACTTTCGTAAATTGCGCCTACCACACCCAGGGGTACGGATACTTTTTTCAGCCGCAAACCGTTGGGCAGGGTGCGTTTGGCCATAACCTGACCCGTTGGGTCGGGGAGAGCTGCTACTTTTTTGATACTTCCGGCAATCCCCCGCAGGCGTTGCGGGTTCAGCATCAGGCGGTCGTTTTTGGGGTTATCGGGGTCTTGTGCAGCCAAATCCAGTTGGTTCGCCTTCAGAATTTTGGTTTCATTTTCAATCATCGCCTGGGCAATTGCCCGTACGATTTTCTTAATCTGGCTTTCGGGTAATTGTTGCAAAGCTGTTTTGGCTTTATTAGTTTTTATTAAAATGGCTTCAATTGACATATTAAATAATGTGTTGTTAATTTGATAGAATACTTGTAGGGTCTGTTTTGCATGGTGCGCAAAAGCACCCGTAACAGGCGGCTGTAAGATAATGAAAATAAATTACAAGAGTACGATGTCGTTGGCGTGTGCAGCCATCACACTTTTTTCTTTTAGTTTTTTGTGTAGTTCAGATGCCGAAAGCTTTGTTTTGGCCACTCCTATAATGGCATGCTCTTCGTTCCTTAATTGTATTACTTCGCCTACGGCAAAACTGCCATCTACTTGTGTTATACCTACTGTTAAAAGGCTTTTTCGGTTCGCAAGGGCTTTCTCAGCACCTTTGTCCACGTATATATTACCGAGTGTGATGGAACCACTGGCCAACCATTTCTGTCGGTTTTTTAACGCCGATTTCTGAGGCATAAAATGGGTGCCATTCTTGTTTTTTAATGCATCGCTGAAAGGCTTTTTAGTGTTCAAGCCACACATGATTACTTTTATGCCCAGGCTGGTAGCCAGCCGGGTGAACGTGAGTTTTGAAAGCATTCCTCCCAAACCGGTATCCGATTTTTCATTATTGACAAGGGCCAGGGTTTCTTTGGTGATGATACTAACCTGAGGAACAATGTTCTTTGAACGATCTAATAAGCCGCCCACTGAGGTACAAAGCAATAGCATTTCGGCATCAAAACCGATGGCTATTAGTGTGGCCAGTTCGTCATTGTCGGAGAATTTCAATTCCAGATTGCTGATGACATCATTTTCGTTGACTACGGGAATAATACCGTTGTCCCAAAAGGTTCCAAAAGTTTCTTTGAGTTGTAAAAACTGTTTACGATTACTGAAGTGGTTGCGTTCGCAAAGCGCCTGTGCTACAGTAAGATCATGTTTTTGAAAATAATTTCGGTATAGTTGTATGAGTATCGGGTTACCAATGGCTGCGGCTACTTTTCGTTGTTGCAGTGTGCCTTTATAGTCTTTTAAATATTTTTTACCACTACTTACCGCACCACTACTCACCAAAACAATTTTGTAGCTTTTCGAAAGCAAACTAATATCGGCCACTATTTTTTTAATAACGGGCTTATTGATATTTCCGCTGCTATTGGTAATAACCGCAGATCCTAACTTTATTACTAATACTTTTCGTTGCATATTTTTGAATGGCGCAAATATAAGAAACCATCAACGAGTTGTAAGAGAGAATTATTGAGGTACTACAGCCTTACGAATGCGCACCAATTGTTCCAAAAGATTTTCGAGCAGATTTAATTTTAACATGTTGGCTCCATCACTTTTTGCCTCGGATGGATTGGGGTGGGTTTCAATAAACAGGCCGTTGGCCCCCGTGGCAATAGCAGCTTTGGCAATGGTGGAAATCAATTCAGGATTACCTCCTGTTACGCCGCCAGTTTGGTTGGGCTGTTGTAAACTATGGGTGCAATCCATGATTACAGGA
>JBDHYK010000096.1:0-11349 GCA_039811305.1 Niabella sp. | reverse complement strand
TCTCAAATGAAAAAAGCAGCTATGAGTAAACTTCATAACTGCTTGATTTTTAGTGTCCTCGTAGGGACTCGAACCCTAGGCCCGCTGATTAAGAGTCAGCTGCTCTACCAACTGAGCTACAGAGACAATATTTTTTTGGCCCGCTGATTGATCTCGTTGTCATAACGAGATACCAACTGAGCTACAGAGACAATATTTTTTTGGCCCGCTGAATCATCTCGTTGTCATAACGAGATACCAACTAAGCTACAGAGACAATTTTTTTTTGGCCCGCTGAATCATCTCGTTGTCATAACGAGATACCAACTGAGCTACAGAGAAATTCTCCTATTTTAATTCACTTTAATAGTATCCGGAGCTGTGAAATCAATTGTAGCTTTTGTTTCTCCACAGTTCAGCATACTATTTCCATACTGGGGGTCTTTGCTTCCCAGGTAAGGGTTTATAATTTCTTTTTTCGCACTCAACCAATTCGCGCTCATTCCTTCACCAAATGCCATGGGGCATTCCTGCCAATATGCCACCCCCTGATCGTATTTGACAGTAATAAGGAGTATTCTCAAATTCTCAGATATATCTTGTAAAGCCCTTCGTTTACCCTCCCATTCTGGAGTAGAGGGAATACTGCTGGTAGCCAACTTACAATTATCCCATGGGAAAATGACGGTTTGATAGATGGTTGTATCTTTTTTCAATTCCTCAACCTTCAAATTGTGCAAAGAGGCTTCCAGATTTTTCGCATTTTTGTTCACAATCACCGAATCCCATTTTACAAACCCATCGGTCATTGCATAATAATCGGCTAAAATGGCGTTTAAAGACTGGTTAAAAACAGCACTGTGTTTGCTTACCGCGAGCGGCTTAGGTTCTTCTCTGCGGGGTGCATCTTTTTTAAAAAAATACTTATATCCTAAAAAACCAGCAACGATAATAATTAGTAATAATAAAAGCTTCCTCATTTTCAGATTCATGATTACCTCGGAGGTAAACCGTATTTTTGTAAGTTACAATTTTGCAAATTTAAGAATAATTGATTAAAATGCTGGCAGGTTTACAAAATGTTACATTTGAATTCGGGGCAAGGCTATTGGTAAAAAATGCTACCTGGCATATTCAGCCCAATGAAAGAATTGGTCTTATAGGCTTTAATGGTACTGGCAAATCTACCTTGCTAAAGTTATTAACCGGCGAATATTCGCCCAGCGCAGGCACTGTGGAAAAGAGCCGCGAAACAACTATCGGGTACCTGCACCAGGATTTACTAAGTTTCGACACCGATGAATCTATTTTACAGGTTGCCTTGATGGCTTTTGAGAAAGCACTTTTGCTTGAAAAAGAAATTGAAGAGCTTGGGAAAAACTTGGAAAAAGCACAGGATGAAAAATCATTGCATGATTATTCTGATAAACTACACGAATTTGAAGTAATCGGTGGGTACAATATGCATCATAAAACGGAAGAGGTATTGCAGGGATTAGGTTTTTCCAATAAAGATCTCAGCCGGCCCTATAAAGAATTTAGTGGAGGCTGGCGCATGCGGGTATTGTTGGCAAAGATGATTTTGGCACAACCCGACCTTCTTTTATTGGATGAGCCCACAAACCACTTGGATTTACCCTCGATTGAATGGATAGAAAAATATCTGCAACACTACCAGGGAGCCGTGGTGATCGTAAGCCACGATAAATATTTTTTAAATAGAATGGTAACAAAAATTGTAGAGTTGTATCAAAAAGAACTTCATATCTACAACGGCAATTATGACTTTTACGAGCAGGAAAAGGCTATTCGGATGGATCTTCAGCAAAAGGCTTATGAAAACCAACAGGAATACATACGCCAGCAGGAGCGTTTTGTAGAACGTTTCCGGGCAAAAGCCACAAAAGCAGCTCAGGCACAAAGTGCCCAAAAACGGCTGGACAAACTGGAACGCATTGAGGAAACAAATGTAGAACGACCCAATTTACGAATCAATTTCAGGGTAGATAAAGAACCAGGCAGGGTGTTGGTTACTTTGAACCACATTTCCAAAGCTTTCGGCGATAACGTGATTCTTAAGAATACAACTGCAGAAATCAGCCGGGGCGATAAAATTGCCCTGATTGGAGCCAACGGAAAGGGAAAATCTACATTGTTGAGGATTATTGCAGGCACCGAACCCTTTGAGGGCGAAAGAAAATGGGGGCACAACGTAGAGGAGAGCTTCTATGCCCAACACCAGTTAGAAGCGCTGAACCTTCAAAATACCATAATTGAGGAAATGCGCGAATGTGGTAGCCAGATGACAGATCTGGAGCTTCGTTCGCTGATGGGTTGCTTTTTGTTCAGTGGAGATGATACCGATAAAAAAATACGCGTGCTGAGCGGTGGAGAAAAAGCAAGGGTGGCATTGGCAAAAACCATTGTCAGCAAAGCCAATTTTTTAATGCTTGATGAACCTACCAACCACTTAGATATGCATAGTTGTGATTTGCTAATCGAATCCTTAAATAAATATCAGGGCAGCCTGATATTAGTAAGCCACGATCGTTATTTTATTTCCAAAACAGCAAATAAGATCTGGGAAATCGTGGATCAGGAAATAAAGGAGTTTAAAGGAGGTTATCAGGAATGGGTAGCCTGGAAAGATCGGCAACAGCAAAAAAATAGCAATGAGGAAAAAGAAGTGGAGGAAAAAACAAAAAAGGAGCATAATTTGGAGGTTATAAAAGAAGCGCCTTCTCAGGCTGATACTTCTCCAGCAGCCAGTCGGATGAACGGCAAAAACAGCCCGATTAATAAAGAAATAAAAAAGGAGTTTCAAAAACAACAAAAACTATTTGAAAAAACAGAAAATGAGTTGAACCAGTGCAAGCAACTTATTGCAAAATTAGAAGCTGATTTGGCCGATGGATCTGTTTATGCCGACAGGGAGCAGTTTTTGAAACTTGAAAAAGCCTATTCCGAAGCATTAAGTGAAATTGCAATATTAGAAAAACGCTACGAAACTGTATTTGCAAAGCTACTGGAATTAGAAGAACAGCAGATTTAAATAAAAACGTTAATAAATTACTTCTTGCTGCAACCTTATTTAATAAAAAACTATCTATATTCGTTTGGTAAAAAAATTAATTAACAAAAAAACTAAATCAAATGAAGAAGTTTCTGGCAATTATTGCCATTGCTGCATTCACTTTTGCTTTGCCTGCATGTAAGGGTAAAGTTAGCGATGCAGACATTAAGACAGCCGTAGATGCCAAATTGCAAGCCAACCCCGATTTATTAGGTTTGATTGCAGATGTGAAAGATGGCGTTGTAACAATTACAGGCGATGTGAAAGACGATGCCACAAAAGCTGCCGTTGATGCTGCTTTAACAGGCTTGAAAGGTTTGAAATCTGTAGTTAACAATACCACAGTACCACCTCCACCTGTTATTACACCAGACGATCCACTAACAACGGCGATTAAAGATGCGCTGAAAGACAATCCAACGGTTCAGGCTGCTGTTGCTGATGGTGTGGTTACACTAACCGGCGAAATTAAAAAAGCAGATCTACCCAAATTGATGCAAAAAGTAATGGCTACCAAACCTAAAAAGGTGGTATCTGATGGTTTAACTAAAAAGTAAAAAAAAAGGAGGAAACTAAAAATGGCACTTCAGGAAAAATATCAGGCTTTAATTGACGCTGCGAAAAGCGCCGGTGTAGCCAACCTCGCCGTAAGGGAGCAGGAGGGTGTTCTTTATATTGACGGCGATGCCCCCAGTGGCGCCGTAAAAGATCAACTTTGGGATATATATGGTCAAATTGATCCTAACTATTCCGGTGGCGATCTGGTATTGAATGTAAATGCTACTGCAGAAGCTGGTTCGCAGGTTCGGGTAATTACTCAGGAGTCTAATCTCAACATCAGAAAAGGACCCGGTACCGACCAACCCATCGTGGGCAAGGCCGCTAAAGGTGAAATACTCACACTATTGAGCCAGGCAAGTGATCTTTGGTCTTCGGTTCGTAATAGTGCAGGTGTAGAAGGTTATGCCTATGCACAATACCTGGAACCCGTAGGATAGATCTCAACATCGAAAAACAATTGAAACAGCCACCTGAGTTTTTAAGGTGGCTGTTTTTGGTAAAAAAGACCAACAACCTGTAAGCAGGTGTTATTCTTAATATCACGCAAAAGTTCGAGCTTCGGATCGGTTTCTGAGAAGGGTAGCTGCCAAAACGTTTGGCAACACCCTTATCCTTTGAAATCACTGGTTATTATTTCAGACAGCCTGAGCTTGCCTAAAATAATAGAATTGTTATTTAAATAAACATTTCGTATTTTGTAACCTCTTTTCTATTGCTTTTAAAACAAATTAATATGGCGGAAGAGCAGCATTCTAAAAACACTGTTTCACTCAGAAACTATTTGGTCCCAACACTAATTGTATTAGGGATATTATTAGCCGCACTTGTTTTAGCCAGTGCCTACAAGTACAAGTTCAAAACACAACAAACCATTCGGGTTACCGGCAGTGCCGAAGCAAATTTTACCAGCGACCTGATTGCCTGGAATGGCAGCTATAACCGCACAGCAATGGATTTAAAAGTGGCTTATGCACAGCTAAAGCAAGATGAAAACAATGTGAAAAAATACCTTACCGGCAAAGGTATTGCGGCCAAGGAAATGATTTTTTCATCCGTAAAAATAGATAAGCTGTTTAATACCACTTACAATGACGAAGGAAAAATAACAGGGAATAGCTTTTCGGGTTACAATTTAACTCAGAACGTAAAGGTTCAATCGGCTGATATAGAAAAAGTGGAAGCCCTTTCCAGAGAGATTACCGAGTTGATAGAAACAGGAATCGAACTCAACTCGCCCGAACCCTTATATTTTTATACCAAACTCGCCGATTTGAAATTAGACCTTCTTGCCAAAGCAGCTGAAGATGCGCGGAAAAGGGCAGAAATTATTGCAAAAAATACCGGAGGCAATTTAGGTGCTGTAACAAAAGCAAGTATGGGTATTTTCCAAATCACCGGACAGAACAGCGACGAAGATTACAGTTATGGAGGGGCCTTCAATACCTCCTCAAAAGATAAAACTGCAAGTATTACTGTGAATTTAGAGTGTATTGTAAAGTAAAATCACGAGCACTCCCCATACCTCGGCCTTAGACTTTAGCCAAAACCATTGTTTCAAAAGATAGATAAAATAGTAACAGGCTGTCAACTTTTATGATTAACGGGCTGTTAATCTAATAGTTATTTATCTTTTTATAATATTTGGTGATTATGATATTGAAGTTTACGCTAATTCTTGGGTTTCTTTTTTCTTTTTTACCTTCCGATGCACAACAAAGACCGCATAAAACCACGGTTCGCTACAACCAGGAAAGAGGGGTAAAACCAAAAAAATTATCGCTCGATATTTATAATTACAGCTCGGACAAGCGAAAACCCGTTGTTATTTTTGTTCATGGAGGTGGTTGGCTGCTGGGTGATAAAGCAACAAAAATTAAAAAAAAGGTTACACTTTTTACAAAAATGGGATATGTGTTTGTAAGTATCAATTATCGGCTCAGTTCTTTTTTCAATCAGAAGCTTCAATATCCCACGCATGTTACAGATGTGGCAGACGCTATAAAATGGGTTTTTGAGCATATTACTGAGTACGGGGGCGACAACCAGAAACTGGTTTTATTGGGGCATAGTGCTGGCGCACAAATGATTTCATTATTAGCCACCAGCCCTTTGTATTTACCGCAAAGAGGTATAAACCCCAATATTCTAAAAGGCGTTGTGAGTATGGACACGGAAGGATACGATGTGGCCGAAATGTGCCGTGCCGGTGCAAAAATTTACCTGCGCATCTATGGCAATGACCCCAATACCTGGCAGCAGGCATCGCCAATTTTCAATATTCAGGAGGGCAAAAAATACCCGCCGTTTTTAATTGTTATGCGTGGAAAACCCTACCGCATTGAAATGGCTCATCGGTTTGCAGATACCCTGAGGCAGTTGGGTACACCCGTCGAATTAGTTTCCGGAGAGCCCTATACACATTTTAAAGTGAACAATATTCTTGGTGCAGCCAGGGATAAACGCGTTACTCCAAAAGTAGTTGCTTTTTTAAAGAAAGTTGTAGGCTCCCCGGAAACCCACTAAATTGAAAAAAGAGGAATTCGTCCTTATTTTTATACAAAGTTGTAGGTTAAAAAAATATTATTCCACCCCATTATCCTGAAATATTGCTTTTTTATACAGGATGTTTACGGTAGATAAAATGCCTTCATTTTTACTATTCTCCTAAAAAATTACAGAACCATGAAACATGTAAACAATGAAAAAACGAATTGGCTGTCTCATTCAAGGCCGGTACACCGATTTTTGTTTGGGTTGGTGGTAGGAATAGCTGTTTTTGTAGGGATGCCCGAGAATTTTCCCCTGGTGTTCAACCTCCTTGTGGGTTGGTTAGGCTTTTGTATGGTATATATTGTTACTAACTGGTTTATTTTGACCACAATGTCGCCGTTATTTATAAAAATACACGCTAATAAAGAAGATGGGAGCAAGGTATTTGTTTTTGCGTTAGTCTTGCTCTCTGCCTTTGCCAGCATGTTTGCAGTTTTAATTTTGATTATGAACAAACACGCCATGCATCAGCAGGTGTTGGTACCCGTAGCCTTAACCAGCATGGTATGCTCCTGGTTTATGGTGCATACTGTTTTTGTGTTTCATTACGCACATAAGTACTATTGGGAGGGGACTAAAACCAGGGGGTTGGACTTTCCCGGAACAAAAGACGCCGACTACCTGGATTTTGCTTACTTTTCCTTTGGGGTAGGCTGCACGTTTCAGGTGGCTGATGTTAGTATTTCTTCAAAAGCGATACGCCGAATTGTATTTTTTCATAGCCTGTTATCCTTTTTTCTAAACACATTTGTCGTAGCTCTTACCATAAATATTATCGCAGGGCTGCTACCATAGCCGCCCTGCGATAAGAAAAATTCTGCCTGTTATTTTCGTGGTTCGCTGTTGTAAGAGGGTTGGAAGGGATTATAGTAATAGATACCCGCATTTTCATATAATGCCAGATGTGGTTTTAACCGGATCAGATAATTTTCATAGTCTTTTTTATCTGTCCATGCGGCTTCGGCTAAAGCGCTAATACGGGGGTAAATCATATAATCAAGGCGTTGCGGACTTACGATAGTTTCTGCCCATACATTAGCCTGTATGCCCAATACCTGTTTTTGCTTGTTTTTTGCAACCAGTCCTTCGGTTTTAAAATTGTAGAGGGTTTTTATGTCTGCATAAGTAGATTGCCATTTTCTGCCTACTGCGTGGTTGGCGTCTTGTACAAAATCAAAATAAAGTGGAATGCGGGGGCAAAGGACTACATCATAGTTTTTATCAAGAGCTATTTGTAATTGCTTAGGCTGGTCGTGCCGCCACCAAAAAATAATGGTTTTATCGGAAGGAAGGGACAGGTTGGCCATTTCATCCCAGGCCAGAAACTTACTGTTCAACTGGTAAAGACTGTCGGCCATGCGTTTCATAAAATAATCCTCTACACCTTTCAGATCTTTAAGGTTTTGAGATTCCATGATTCTTTTCACGCCGGGATTTTTGTTCCACTGCTGATTGCCGAAACTTACTTCATCGCCACCCAGGTGGATTTTTTTGGAAGGGAACAGTACATTGACCTCTTTTAAAATATCTGTCAGGTACTGGTAGGTTTTTTCATTACCGGGGTCAAAAGTAAAGTCGGGATATTTTTCCGAACCACCGCCACTAAACTCAGGGTAGGCTTTGTTGGCTGCGCGTGCGTGCCCGGGCATATCTATTTCCGGAATAACTTCAATTTTTCTTTCTGCTGCGTATCGAATTATTTCCTTTACTTCTTCCTGGGTGTAATAGGCTGTAGGCGTGTTGGCATTCGTATAACTACCAATTCCACCCACAAGCGTGAGAAGAGGATATTTTTTTATTTCCAAACGCCAGCCGGGTTCATCGGTCAGGTGCCAGTGAAACTTATTGAGTTTGTAAAAAGCCATCCAGTCTAAAAGTGATTTTACTTTGTCTTTGCCAAAAAAGTGTCGCGATTCATCCAACATAAGACCCCTCCAGGCGTACACAGGCTCGTCATTAATCTCCCAGGAGGCAATTGTAAAACTACGGGGTAGGGTGTTTTTAGCTACTTTGGAAGCAGTAGTTAATTGTAGAAAAGAGCTGATTCCGTTAAAGATTCCTTCGTCATCGGCAGCAGAAATGGTAATTTCATTGGCCGACATTTTTAATTTGTAGCTGCCCGGCGTTGTGTTTTTTGCACTTGATTTTTCCAATAAGATAGAGGACGCCTTTTTTTGGTTCTGTACTGCCAAAGTAACCCCTGTTATTCGTAGTACCTCTTTTTGCAAATAGTAGCCTTCGTCGGAAAAAGAGGGCTCGGTTACAACCAAGGCAACGGAATTATCCAATTTAAAGGAGTCTTTTATGGCTTTATACTCCTTAGGCATGGGTATAATGGAGGGTTGAGCATTTATCGTAACGATAGTACAAAAAAGAGCGAGAAATGCGATAAAAAATTTTTGTTGCATAATATTAAAAAAATAACTATTTAAATAAATACGTGTTGACCTTATGTTGAAAGAATACACCTCTTTGTGTAGTGCCAAAATTACTTCGAACAGGATTTTCCTGTTCAAAGTAATTTTTTATAACGGCTGTACAAGGAAACATGTAGAGTCGGGTTCAGGTTTATTGGCTGATACCAGGGTTTAATATACAAATTTGCCTTTCACCCTTATGTCTTCCGATCCGGAGCCAACCATAATTTCAAACTCACCGGGTTCTATTACATGTTTCCCTTCGCGGTTCCACAGTTTAAAGTCGTCGCCGGGGATCACGAAACTGAGCGATTTGGACTCGCCTGCTTTTAGGGGCACGCGCTCAAAACCTCTCAGGTTTTTTTCGTAGGTCGTTACACTACTCACTACGTCACGGGTGTACACCTGTACCACTTCGTCGCCATCGCGTGTACCTTTGTTTGTAAGGGTAACAGTAACGATTACCTGATCCTTGTCTTTAAGTTGGTTGTCAATTTTAAGATTTGTGTATCCAAATTCGGTATAGCTCAAACCGTGTCCGAAATGATACAGGAATCCTTTTATTTTGGCGCCTTCGCCATCATCAGTTTGTGCATTGGGTTTTGTTGGGAAATTCGCTGGAATCTGCCCCACAGATCTTGGCCAGGTTAATGTAAGTTTACCACCAGGGTTATAATCGCCTGCAATTACTTCTGCTACTGCAGTACCTCCCTTAACACCCGGGTAGCCTGCATAAACAATACCATCCACATATTTATGTAACCAATTGATGGTCATGGGCTGAGCACCAATCAATACCACTACAACCGGTTTCCCCGCTTTTGCAACTTCTTTTGCCAATAGTAATTGATGTCCGGTTAGGTTCAGATCGGTACGGCTTTTGTTTTCTCCTGCAGTTTCTATATTGCCACCCAGAACTAATACTACTACATCTGCTGCTTTTGCTGTGGATACCGCATTTGCTATTTTTTCTGCTTCTTCTTTATTGGGATCTTGTGGAAAGATTTCACTCTCTGGCCAAGTCTTATCTACCAAAGTGGCTCCTTCGGCGTAGGTAACATTTTCTTTGCCATATTTATTTTGTATTCCTTGCAAGATGTTCACACTTTCCGACATTAAAGGGCCGTAGTGGGAGTGTGCGTACCCTGCATTAGTAGCATTGGGGCCAATAACAGCAATTTTCTTCCAATTTTTATTTAGGGGTAAAATATTGTTTTTGTTTTTCAATAATACAATACTCTCACGAGAAGCCTCTAAGGCAACTGCCTGATGCTGGGCATTATTGACCAATTGCAAACTATTGTTGGCATCCTTTACATAGGGCTCATCAAATAGTCCCAGCCGGAATTTTACTGACAAAATATCCCGAACTCTGTTGTTGATCGTATCCATAGGAATTCGATTTTCTTTTACCAATTCTCTCAGATACAGAATAATATTATCGGGGGGTCTGAAGGTAGTTCTTATATTCATGCCTGCCATGAATGCCTGATATACTGCTTCCTTCATACTGTTTGCGGTATGGTGCTTGCTGTACAAATATTCAAGAGCCTCGCTGTCGCTTACCACATATCCTTTAAAACCAAATTTTTTTCTCAGCACCTCAATCAGCCAGTAACTGCTGCCCGATACCGGTACGCCATCGTAATCGTTATATGAGCTCATCACGCCCATTAAATCTGCTTCTTTAATAACTTTTTCAAATGGATAAAGAAGCACATCCCGAACTTCGCGTGGCGCTACTTGCGGATCGGTTCTTGCCTGCCCTTCCCGGGCACCTTTGTTGGCGCTATATACGGCAAAGTGCTTGGCGGTAGCGGCAGCGCCGTTTTCCTGAATCCCCTTGGCCATTTGTACGCCTAACCTTGCTGTAAGGTAGGGATCCTCACCATACACTTCTTCTAACCTTCCCCAACGTTGGTCTCTTGCTACGTCCAATATTGGGGCATACACATTTGTATAACCCAGAGCACGTGCTTCTTTGCCGGTTATGCGCCCCATCTCGCGTACCAGATTTTTGTTCCAGGTCATACCCATGTTCAATTGGGTAGGGAAACCGGTAGCAATATACGCCTCTATGCCGCGTATTCCTTCATTAGTCATATCTACGGGTACACCCAAACGGGTTTGTTCAATAAAAAAGCGCTGCACCTCGTTCATAGCCCACACGTGTCGTTTGATATCGGTGGCTAATTCGGTTGTCATAAACGGGAGCTCCCAGTTTACAAAGCCGTTCAGCATTTCGTCAATATTACCAATTCCATCTTTCCAGATTGCATTTTTCCACTCAAGGGTAGGCAGGGAGTCTTTCAGCACGCGTTTGTACCCGTAAAGTGTGGCCATTTGTGCCGTTTTCTCTTCCAGGTTCATTTGCGCAATCAGATCGTCAATCCTTTTTTCTAATGGTTGCGCCGGATCTTCATACACGTCTTTTTTCCCATTCTTATTGAGGTCAATCCAACCTTTTTTATAGATCTGCTTCATGGGTTTGAAAGCCTGTGCATGTACTGTGTTTACACTCATTACGCCAGTAAATAAGGCCCATAATAAAAGTAGTTTTTTAGTCATGTCTTCTAATTTGTGATGATTAATTCTTGTTCGTTATTCTTTCTAAACGTTGTTTCAGTTTGGGAGTTAATAATCCGGTTGCGTGATAGCTGCCAACTTCGGTTACCATCCAGGTAGGTAGAACCCTTTCAAGTTGTAAAGGTTCTCCTTTTATACCATCTGCAATAGGGCGGTTCAGATCAAAATTCATACCTTCAAAAT
>JBDHYK010000095.1:0-11380 GCA_039811305.1 Niabella sp. | reverse complement strand
GGTATCTTCAATTATCTTTTTGTCAATATTTAAATAATAGTATAGCAGATCAATGGTATATTGGTCATTGGCGCCTACAATATGGGCCGCATTTTTCTTCCAGATGTTTGGGCCTACGATAGGACTGGTTGTTACCTGCTGCTGTTCGTATTCTTTTACTTTATTCAAATAAATCTGTAATTCATTTCCGTTTACAACCGATACCCTTCCAATGGGTGTCAGTGGCTGTGAGCTACTACCTTCGGCGGTTAGCAAAACATCGGAGGCCGGATAGCCGAAAGTGGGTATTAAGTTCAACTTTTCGGTTTCGGGCAGGCTTTCATTCAATCGGGCAGAATAAAAATCTATTCCTTTGCCCACCAAAAACACCAAGCGGGGGGGAGCCGTAAAGCGGGCGCGTGCCCAGCGCAGGAAATTTCTTATCGCCAGTGGATTTTGCTTAATACCAAACGAAAACTGGTCAACAAGCTGTTCTATCCTATAGATTTTTGCATTAAAACCGCCACCCGTAGCTGAGCTTCTGTATGCCCGATACTCTTCTACGGGTTGCGAATTGTTTGCTCCGGTAAGCAGGGCACTGTGTGTAATAATTAAATAGTCACCCTGAAGAGCCGTTTCGCTATAATTAACAAAATTTCTGGGTTCAAAGCTATTGACACTTTTAATACTGGCTCCATCCTGATTCACTAAAACCAAGTCTTGCGCGCGAGTAGTCGGTTGCAAAAACACTTTAAGCAAGGACGGGTTAGATGCATTCACCTCATAGCGGGTACCGTTTTGAAGATCGTAGATTACGGGTGTGCCACTACCATTAAACCCGGCAATTTCGAGATAAGTACCCGTTGCCTTTGCCGGAAGCTGAAATCTGAAACTGCTGGCACCGCCGAAATTAAAAAGGCGGGGATACTCCATTTCTACCAGGGCTACCCGCATTCTGCTGACATTGGAAGCAACATTCGACACAACAAAATCGGCTGTATTTCCCGAAATAAGGCTTAATGGGATGGTTTTTGAGAGTTTGAAAAACTGGTAATTTGTAATCTTCTGGTCAAACAGCAGGGAACTATTTAAAGTGAGCTTCCCATTTTTGCTGCCATAGGTATTTCCCATAATATGCAGGGTAACCTTCGGTTCGGGTGCTCCGCTACCCGTATATACAAATAAGTTCGCTTTTGTAAACGCACGGCTGGCCCCGTTTGTGAGATCATTCGAAGCCCAGCCTTCACCGTCCTCAAAAGACGCCGGGTACACGGCATCGGCTCCTTCGCCATAGGGAGTACCCATGTGTAACTGCTCATTGAAATACTCCCCAGCGGTGTAAGAGAAAAACGGTTCGGGGGTAGCGCCTGAGGGGATCACATTATTTACTGGCATCAATCTACTATTGGCCGATGCACTGTTGATGGTAAGAAAATAGGCTGCTGTATCTGTAAAAAGGCTTTTTGTATTAGACAGTTGGTATTCCGGTTGGCGGTACAATTCCAAATCGGGTTTCCCATCGTTCATTTCTCCCCAAAACTCCACGAAGCCTGCCGCTGGCAAAGCACCCGACTGCACAGAAGTAAACAGAGGTACCTGAACGCCGTTTCTCCATAATTGAAAATGCTGTACATCGGCAGTTGCCCAACCCATGGAAGCAATTTGGGACTGCGAAATTCTGTACAATCCTGTAGCACCTACTTTAAACTTGTAATAAGTTTTGGCATAGTCAATCCACTCATTATTAAATTGCTGGGCTTTCACTATTGCAGAGCTGAGAAATAGCAATATCAGGAGCAATTTTTTCATTAAAAACGATCTAAATTAAATTATCAAATAGTATTATTTTTTCCTTCTGCCTAAGTCTGCCCTAAGAGAAAACACGTGCGTAAACAGGGGGTTCGACTGGTTGGCTAAATTGGCAAACGCATAATCTACCACCACCGACCCTACCCTAAAGCCTACGCCCACGCTGGGTTGGTAAATCCACACTTTTTTCTGGTTGAGGGTATCTCCATCGGCTAATGCCTTTTGAAAATTGTTAATGCCCCCTCTCAGAAAAAACACATCTTTATAGGCATACTCCAGCCCTAATTTAGGATCTACACTTACCGGATCGGCACTTACAACAGTATTCCTCTTTCCGTCAAACGTTACATCAAGATTTGTTTCGGCCAGCAAGCGAGATTTTTTTCCCATGGGAAAGGTTTTTCCGGCTGCTAACACTAAGCGGGGAGAGGTCATTTCCGTAGATTTTACAGGAATATCATTTTTCGTCAAATAGAGCACTTCTTTTTCTTTATCAGTAAAGCTAAATGACCAGGTATTGAATGTAGTAGATATATCTTTTCCCACGATCCCAAATTGCCAAAGGCCCTGGCGTATCTGCAAACCGGCATCCAACCCAAAACCCCAGGCTTTTGCAAAATGCCCTACCCCTCTGTGGATGACTTTTGCATTGATTCCAAAATTCACGTTTTTATGCTCCGATGTTTTCAATTTTTGTGCGTAGGAAAGCAAAAAAGCATAATCGGCCGAAGAAAAGGGTTGAATATTATTATAGTTGAGCGAACCATCGGGTTCTACCAAAAACAAGGTGTTCATAATATCATCTACAGCAAACCGAAGAGCGGTAACCCCGATGGAGCGTTTTTGATTGGCCGTGGGAAGTGTAACATTGGCAAAATCATATTTCCCAATACCGGCAAAATACTCCGAGTGCATAAGATTTACCTGCACATTGCTTTGTACATTTACCAAACCCGCCGGGTTCCAATACCCGGCTGTTCCATCATTCACCGAAGCAGATTGGGCACTGCCCATTGCTAATCCCCGAGCCCCGGCACCAATATTGAGAAATTCGTTGGAATACTTCCGAAACTGGGCGTTCCCATTGATGGAGAAGAAAAGAAATAGTATGAATAAAGAATGATATGCTTTCATTGGCGATCTATCCGATTTCCGGTATTTCAATACATTTTTGGGTTTGTTATAAAAATGTAAATATAGTTAACTAATTCACAATTTGAACAACGAACAAAAACAAAAGAGAAAATTCTAATTAATGGGCGAAGTCCACCTCATAGCGTCCTTTAATCCGTTCCATGGGCGGGTTAAAATATCCAAACTTCACATCTGGAAATTCTTGCTGAATTTGCTTCATCATTTGCCCTACTCCCATACATTCCCCGGTATCTTGCACACCAATTTTACGCAGGTACCAGTCGGGGTCTATATTGAAATTTCGCCATTGTATCATTTTAAGGCCTGTGTTTTTAATAAGTGCTCTAAGCGCTTCATATTCCTGAACATTGTCGGTCATACCCGGAAATACGAAGTAATTGAGCGAGGTCCAGCCTCCAAATGAGTTCACTATTTTAATGCTTTCAACAATATCTTCAAACTGATAATTATTGGGTCGGTAATAGGGTGTATAAATTTCTTTACGGGCGCTGTTGGTGCTAACCCGGATGGAGCTCAGTCCGGCTTCGCATAATTTTTTTACCGCTTTTGGTTTCGATCCGTTTGTATTAATGTTGATGCTGCCCTTATCGGTGTGCTTTCTTATTTCAATAATTGCCTGTTCGATGGTTTTCCACATCAGCAGGGGTTCGCCCTCGCAACCCTGCCCAAAACTAATGAGCGGGTAAGGAGCAGTTTGGAGATGGGGTACCGTAAACTCAATAATTTCTTCCACAGTGGGTTTAAAGCTCAGCCGATCCTGGTTCGACACAATTTCCTCTTCATCGGGCTGCAAAGAAATGCATCCCACACAGTTGGCGTTGCAAGCCGATGATACAGGCACCGGACACTCCCAACGCCCCATAAAATAGTTTCGGGCAGCAGGACAATGGTAGGTGAGTGCACAATTTCCGGCTAAATGATCTACCAATCTGTTTTGTGGGTAGGCCTTTATCAAATGGTCAATTCCATCTTCTACTTTGTTGGTATCGAACCCTTTACACTCCTGGCGGATGTCCTGCTCGATCCTGATGGCCGGAACATAAAACTTATTATTGTGCCAGCCCACGGCCGTATAGCAGAAAAGGGGCAATGTGGGCGCATTCTTCTGGGTTTCGTAGGCGGCTATGTAAAACCCGGTGTGTGCAGGTGGTATAAAAGCAGCTACGGCCCAGCCTTTTTCGCAAAGGCGCATCGCTCCGGTATTTACGTCTATGCCAATACCACGGCGCCCCGGCAGTTCGTATAAAGACCCTCCATCGGGCAATTCAATCCATTCATTGTCGGGAATAGGAACTGCATCCCAACCTGTACGACCTGTGGCAAAAAGGCTGGTATCTTCAAAAATTTGCCCCTTTGCATCTGAATATAAAATATAGGGAGATGGATGTGCTGAATTCATTTGTTCTTGTTTTTTGTTTGCCCGCCACGGCTGGCGAGATTTTTATTTTGCCGAAACCTGCTCACCGACAGTTTTAATTGCTCCTGTTTAGACCCTACTGTCTGAAAATTTACATTCAGGAGCCGTTTTCAGTGTCAGTTCCTAAATGTTTTCTCAGTCAAAAAGGAGCCTTGTTTTAATTGATTTTTGCAAAAATCGTTAAAATCTGCCTCATTTACCAAATCTTCTGAATTCTGGATATCGTGCTGATACAGCTTATTATTTTTACAGTCAATTGTAAGCACCCCGTCTTTTAGGATCACCTGGTTCAGTTGGCTCCAGGGGATTTGTTTTTTCGGAAATGAAGGGTAAATTACAGCATCTTCTGCTACCGTTATGAGTAGTTTCCTTTTTGAAATTGTATATAAAGCCCACAAAAAAATATTTGCAATAAAAGCCCAATTGCTACCCATTCTTAACCAAAAAAACCCAAATGCTATCATCAAAATACCAATGGGCAATAAACGTCTTTCTTTTTTTAAGTTGTTGCGATCCCAAAAAGCCATTACCACAAAAATAAGTAAGAGAACACCCAAATGAATGGGCATTTTGGCAGGGTTTCCTAAAACCAGTGCCATGGCAAGGGTGTTTAAAACTGCAATACCGTACGCAAATATCTGATAAAATTTCAGCTTTGTATTTTTTAAGGGAAAACGATACAAGGTTTTATTACTGCTTTGTTTTTAAAAAAGGGATCTATCTGGTTTACGATACCTAATGGGAAAAACCACGATTCAAAACTGCTGTAGGGTTCGTTCATCAAAACGCTCTTTTAATTCAATTGGATCAAAACGGATTTACATTCTATTGTTGTTTGGGGTTGGAGGCCAACAGATTACACAAATAGAACAGAGCCCGCGCGCCTACGTTTGCATTCCAGTCGGTTTCGGCAATACCTACTTCCACTAAATCAAAACCAATAATCTCCCGACCACTTTCCCGCACTTTTCTGAATAGGTAAAACATCCGGTCCATTTCAAACCCACCGGGCACGGGAGTTCCTGTATCCGGGCAGAGGCGCGGATCGAGCCCGTCAATATCGAAACTGATATGCACTTTTTGGGGTAGTTGATCTACGATCTCTTCTACAATATGCTTGTAGGTATCGCCATCATATTGGCGTTCTTTTATTTCTTTGTCGAAATAGGTAATCACACGGTAGTTGCTGTTCTTTATATATTCCCATTCATCCTGCCCAAAATCGCGTACGCCTACCTGCAACAGGTTTTTTATTTGCGGAATTTCATTAAGCGCGTTGTACATAATACTGGCATGAGAGTAGGTAAACCCTTCATAGGCTTCCCGAAGATCGCAATGCGCATCCACCATCAAAATACCAAATTCTTTGTGTTTTTCTGCCAACGCTTTATATAATCCTAATGGCGTACTATGATCGCCACCCAGGAGGCCTACCAACTTTCCACGGCTCAGATAGTCTTTGGCCTGTTCGTAGATCCAATTGTTAAAAAAAATACTGCCTTCGTTAATTTCCTTGATGGATTTTTGTATAAACTGGTTTTTTGAAACATCGTCGCCTTTTGAAATATAGTCAATGTAAAGCTCGGCTTCCCTTCTCAAAAAATCGCTTTTCAGCAATATTTTTTGGTCCACCGGGGTAAGGTAATAGCCTCGTTTCCAGGCGTTTGGCATATCAGGATCGTAAAGATCTACCTGCAGGCTGGCTTTTTTAATGGCTTCGGGCGCGCGTGCTGTGCCGGCGCCATAACTTACGGTTACCTCCCAGGGAGCACTTATAATAATTACATCTGCGTTCTCTTCGCTACTGGGCAGACCAAAAACATTGTTATTGGGGTTCCCTACGCTATTCTGGTCAAAATTGGTTAAGTCTAACACTTTTTACGGCTATTTTACAATGTTTTTACAAAATGAACCCGCAAAGTTAGGGGAGTTTTAACCATGCAACCTATTTTGATAAGGGCAAAGCTTCTATTTTAATTTGTTCTTAAAAACTTTTCGAAATTTGTCCACCTTGGGTCGAATTACGAGCGTACAGTAGGGGTTTGCATTTTCATTATTATTAAAATATTCCTGATGGTAGTCTTCGGCAGGGAAAAATACCGAAAAGGGTTTTATTTCGGTTACAACCGGAGCATCAAAAGCACCGCTTTTATCTAATTCGGCTTTGTAGTGGGTGGCTTTTTGCCTTTGTTCCTCATTGTGGTAATAAATTCCGCTGCGGTATTGGGTGCCTATATCATTTCCCTGGCGGTTTAACGTGGTGGGGTCGTGTGTAGCCCAAAAAATTTCCAATAGTTCATCAAATGATATCACGGAGGGGTCATATAAAATCTGTAGTGCTTCTGCATGACCGGTAGTGCCGGTACAAACTTCTTTATAAGTTGGGTTCTTGGTATGGCCATCGGTGTAGCCACTGGTAACCTGGGCAACGCCTTTCACATCTTGAAAAATGGCCTCGGTGCACCAAAAACATCCGTTGGCAAAGGTGGCCGTATCTGTATTTCTATCCATATTATTTTTGTTTTGGAACAAATTGTTGTTGGAAGAGGTTTTTTTAGGAGCACAGGCGATGGTTGCCAGCAGAAAACTAAGCGCCAAAACCCGATTTATTGTGATAATTTGTTTCAATTTTCGATACACAGTATTAAAAACGATTGAAACCTTATTATTGTTTTGTAAATGAGTGGTTTTTAGACTCTTTAAGCTCCGTTCCACAGGTTATTCATCGACAATACCCGATAAGTATTCCTTTAGGGCATGGTTGCAGGTTGCCGTATCTTCCCACATGCCCAGGTGTCCGGCCTGTGGCAAAATGGAAACGTAGGCCGTATCGGGCAGGGTAGATTGCGGCAGTGTGTCGGCATAAGGTGCTGCCTGGTCATTTTTCCCGATGATAAATAGTACCGGCACTTTTGCAGTGCGCAACACATCCGTTCTATCGGGTCGGTGCAGCATCGCCTGGTAGTAGGCGATCAGCGCCTCATCGGTATAGGCAGGAATATTGTCCATTATTTCTTTCACTATTTCGGGGTGGTTGGCCTTTGTATTTTCGGAGAACAGGTTAGGAGTGATGGTTCTTAAAAATTCGGCTCCTCCGTGTTCTCTAATAAATTCTATCCCTTTCCGACGATTTGCTTTCTTTTCTTCAGAGTCAGCAAAAGCAGTTGAATGGAACAAACCAAAACCTTTCAACCTGTCTGGATGGGCTTCTGCAAAGGCTAATGTAGTGTATCCGCCCATACTGTGCCCAATCATCACCACCTGATCCAAACGCTCTGCATCCATAATTTGCAGTACTGCAAGGGCCAGGGTTTCCATGCGGGTTTCATCTGCAAGTGCCGATCTCCCTGTTCCGGGCAACTGGGGTACAATTAATTGATAATCATCCTTTAGCGCAGCTATTGGATTGCGCCAAACAGTATCATCTTCACCAAAACCGTGTATCAGCATTACGGGCAAGCCCTCGCCATATATTGTGTAATGAATTTCTTTTTGGTTGTGCTTTATTATTTTCTTTTCCATAGCTCAAATTATTTCTTTATAACTTTAAATATTGATACCAACACAAAACCAGCAGCCAGCAGCGAAAAGATTCGTGACAAATAATCGCCGTGCTGCATGTAAAACGTTTTTGTAACAAAAGCAGCTATATCCTGCTTTAAGGCACCTTCTTTATCCCAGGGCAATTGTTGCACAACGTTACCATACGGATCTATAAAACAACTAATGCCGGTATTGGCGCTGCGAGCCACCCATCTGCGGTTTTCAATTGCGCGCAGGCGGGCATAGTTCATGTGTTGTTTGTACCCTGCTGTATTGCCCCACCATCCGTCATTGGTGATTACGGCAATCAGGTCGGCGCCCTGGCGGGTAAAATGGGTGAGATAATCGCTGTAGATACTTTCGTAGCAAATAGCGGGAGCAATATTAAAAGTGTGGTTGTATGTTTCCAAAAGTTCAGCGTTGTTGCTCCTGGCATAGCCTCCGGTGGTACCACCGAATTTTTCAAACACCGGCGCCATAAAGTTTAAAAATGAGGGTAGCACCTCTACACCGGGTACCAATTTCGACTTATGATAAATTTGTATCGCGTTACTATCTAACAGGGCTGCACTGTTATAACTTTCATAATATTCATTGCTTTCCGGAATAGATTTGGCAAAACGGCTGGCTTTGGAACTAAAAACACGATAGCCCTCCAGACCCGTGAGCAGGTTGATGTGAGGGTTTGCTTTTAAAAAGCCCCAGAGCGGCGCCAACCTCAGGTCGGTTTTCAGTTCCTCTTCATTGGTCTGAAAAGGAATGGCTGTTTCGGGCCAGATTACAACGGCCGTCTTGTCATCAATAGTCTGTTGGCTCAGATGAATGAGCTTTTGCAATTGAGCCTCCTGACTACCTGCTACAAATTTTTCATCATAGGGGTCAATATTGGGCTGAACGACTACTACATTGTATTTATTGTGGGCTACTGTAAGGTGTTTTAGCGATAAAAAAGAGACTACAATCGGCAAAAAGAGAATCAATATAAAAGCGATAATACTTAAAAAATACTTCCTGCTCCTATGCTCCTGTTTGTATAATAAGAACCCGTTAAAAATGGCAATATTTGCCAGCAGCACCCACAGACTGCCGCCCGCAGCTCCTGTGTACTGATACCATTGTACCCAATCTGGTTTTGTAGCAAATACATTGCCTAAAGTGAGCCAGGGCCAGCTCAGATCCCAGTTGTGGTGTAAGTACTCATATGATATCCAATAAGTTACAAAAGCAATCCCTGCATAAAAGACTGGCAGTAGCTTTCGGGTGAAATAGTACAATAACCACGGAATGCACATAATTAAAGTATTAGCCAAAAATGCGCTAATGCCCCCCGGCATCGTTGACTTGGCTACCCACCAGGTGGTGAGCAGGTTCCAGATGAACAACTGAATAAAAGCGTATCCCAAAAACTTTTTCCAGCTTTCTGTGCTTTCGGCTACTACAAACAGCGGCAACCAGGCCACAAAAATTATAAAGGTAAAGGGCGATACCGGCCAGGCTCCCCAAAGCAGTATTCCCCCAAAAACCGACAATACCAGGTTACGGTACTTATTTTTGCTCATTTTATAAACTTAAAAGCCAAAAGTAGCAAAAGTTTTTTCTTTATTGGGATGGATTGCTGCAAGCGCTAAGGTTTTCATGCCCAATTTTTGGGAGTTGTGCAACCCTTTTTTTTCAGTTTAAGTCTTTGATTCAGTCTAAGAGGCCTGATAAAATACTTTTTTTCAAAAATATCTGGCACTTTTTTTGATGAGAGAAGCAAAAAATTAAACATTAAACTATAATTATGAAACATTTCAGAAACACATTATTTGTTCTCAGCGCATCCGGTTTGCTCCTTACAGGATGTAATACAATGACACGCAGTCAGAAAGGAGCTGCCATTGGTACCGGTGGCGGAGCTGCTGTAGGTGCAGTAATTGGCAAAGCGGCGGGTAATACGGCCATGGGTGCCGTGATTGGTGCCGCTGTGGGCGGTGTAGCCGGCGCTATTATTGGTAAAAAAATGGACAAACAGGCAGAAGAAATTAAAAAAGAAGTTCCCACTGCCAAAGTTGAAAGAGTTGGGGAAGGCATCGTTGTAGAATTTACCAGCGCTGTATTATTTGGATTTGACCAGGCTACAGTTACAGCACCCGCACAACAAACTCTGAAAGATTTAATCACAATCTTAAATAAATACCCCGATACCGATGTAGAAATTGACGGGCATACCGATAACAAAGGGACGGCAGATTACAATCAGAAGCTCTCTGAAAGAAGAGCCGGAAATGTTGCAGGCTACCTAACATCCAATGGCATTGCTATTGAGCGGATTACAACAAAAGGTTTTGGACTTACTGTACCAAAATACGATAATAATACCGATGAAGGTCGTGCTGGAAACAGAAGGGTAGAGTTTATCATATCTGCAAATGAGAAGATGAAAGCCGATGCGGCTCAGGAAGCTAATAACTAATATTAAGTATTTATAAATTCAAGAAGGGGCTGTCTAAAAAGATCAGCCTCTTTTTTTTGTGGGTAAAAAGAATTGGAAGCAACAAATAGCAAAGAGACTTCATGTTTTCTTAAAATTTTTACCTTTCAGCCAGGTTTATCATCATTACAAAAACAGAATATCATCAACTATTGCATTCTTATAATTCTCTTTGGCCTGATTAGTCCATTTTCTCACAGCACAGTTTTATCCGCTATTACGCCTGACGTATATTTGTTTAATGGTGTTTGTCAATAAATATTGAGCATGGTTTATTCCTTGCTTTCTTCTCTGTTATCTGTATAAAAGTCAAATACGGTATTGGTTTTCGCCGACTTATCACTATATCTGCCTCCGATTGGAGCAAACCTTAAAATAGGCAATTTCAATTCATTTAGCAACACTGAAAAAGGTTTACCAATAAATTCAGCCTTTCTTGCCTCAATACTCTTTAAATACGCTACTGTATCCGTTACGGAAGTTGTTTGCGTCTGCGCATTACCTATTAAGAAACCCGTTGTTAGAATAAATATCAGTTGCTTCATTCAATTACCTGTTGGGTTAGATAACATATAGAACCTTACTACAAAAAATAAATATCTCTAATAATAGCATCTTTATAGTTTTCTAACGCCTCCGCATTCCACTTGCCACGTGGTTGGGTCTTACCAGCTATTTTAGATGATTTCTCTTTATTTAATGGAGTTTGCCATAAAATATCCAACAGGGTTTCATCCTCGCTTTCTTGCGGGTCATCAGTATAAAAGTCAAAAATGGTACCTGTTTCTGCCGATTTGTCTGAGTGCTTCCCTCCGATAGGCGAAAACCCTATAATAGGCAATTTCAATTCTTTTAACAAAACCGAGAACGGCTTGCCAATAAATTCCGCCTTTCTTGCCTCAATACTCTTTAAATAGGCCACTGTATCCGTTATTGGATTTGTTTGTGCCTGTGCAGCGCTAAATTAGCAAATACATACTAAAAATAAAACAACAAACATTTTC
>JBDHYK010000094.1:0-11400 GCA_039811305.1 Niabella sp. | reverse complement strand
AAAAGATTACATAAAAGATAAAGAAAAAACAGATCCTAATATGTACCGGCATCCCGACGACAGAAAGATCCGGTTGGATTCAAATATCCAAAAAATAGATACCTGGAGCAGCAAGGCCAATGCGCCGGCTGAAAAAGTTAAAAAAACTTCTGTTAAAAAGAAAACTCTGAAAGGCAAAAAAACCAGGAAAAATACCCCGCAGCAGGTGAAAGCAAGGAAAACAAAAAAATGAATTGCCTTACAATCAGTTTTTATCCATTGTTACCACCCAAAGGCCACGAAGTTGGTTGGCAGCGTAGCCGGTGGCTGCATCGGACGGATACATTTGGTTGATTCGGGCTAAAGTCTGAGAATCCATATCCGATTTATTCCCGTGGCACTTCATACAAAGATCGTTGGTGATGATCGGGTAATATCCCACAATTTTGCCATCTATCTCTGTCAGATGAGGTTTTGGCTTTTCACCAGCACTCAATCCGGCATTCAATTGCCGAATGTAGTTTAGCTGGGTGCTATCCGTCTGGTTTTGAGGGTTTCTCGGCCTGTCCGACACCCGTTTCAGATGCACCTGATTCAGTGCTCCCATGGTATCGGTTAGTGGCAGCGCCCGGGTGTTACAATATTCTATAGCGTAGCTTGTACCCCCTTTTTCAATTGCATCTGTTAGGTTTTTAATCAAAGCCGCTCCGGTTTGCGAGGCAACCGCTGCCCCCGACCTGAGATATTGGCCATGCCGTGCTGTGTCGCTCAGAAACTCATCGGTGTTTCCCTTATTCGCTTCTTTGTTAGTTTCCGTTCCGCAATTGAGTACGACTAAGGATACTACAACAAGTGAACTCATTAAAATAATCTTTTTCATGCGTATTATTTATCCGTTTACTACCCACCTGTCTGCTATGCCGGCAAACAAGGGTTCTGCTTTAAGCTATGTCCTTATGTTTTTATTTAAAAACCCGACTGAAATATTCAATGTTTCATTCGAAAAAGAATGAAAATTGTTAGAGTACCATCAACTGCATTTCACCGATACCACCTCCATTATATACTTCCTGTATTCCGTGCTGCCTTAAAAAACTTACAGCCGACATACTCCGTCCGCCAGAAAGGCAATACACTACAATGGGTTTTTCCATTTGTTCTACTTCTTCAATTCTTGCACGAAGTTCCTGCAAAGGAATATTAATGGCACCTTCTACATGATTGCCAGCGAACTCTTGCGCCGTCCGTACATCTAAAACTGTTTTTTTGTCTTCTTGTAATAATTCGTAAATTGAATGCATCTATTTGTTATTTATTGATTGTTTACTAATACAATTCCATCAGCGGCTAGTTGTTGTTCTGTGGTAGCCACGTTCCATAATGCAAATCCACCCGATAAATTATATACTTCGTTATAACCCGATTGCCTTAAAATCCTTTGCGCGAGATAGCCTCTCAACCCAATTTCACAGAAAATATAGATCGTCTTATTGCGGGGTAGTTCGTTTAATCGTTTACGAAGTTCATCCACCGGTATATTGATTGCTCCGGGAATTGTTTTTCTGTTGAACTCCTTTTCTGTACGTACGTCAACCAGCATGCCATTTTTGTCATTTTCATAACGCTCTAAAAAATTTTCCCAGTAGGCTACTTTAAAATGGCCGTGCATCAGATTCTCTGCAACAAACCCAGCCATGTTCACCGGATCTTTCGCTGAAGAGTATGGCGGAGCGTAGGCGTGTTCAATTTCGGTTAAATCGTAAATGGTACCTCCCTGTTGGATGATGGTAGCCAAAACGTCCATTCTTTTATCTACCCCTTCTGTTCCAACAACCTGTGCCCCCAATAATTTTCCGTTGTCGGGAGAAAAAGTTATTTGTATCGTAAGTTGCTGCGAACCCGGGTAGTATGTAGCATGAGAAGCTGACCGAGTGGTGGAAACAATATGTGGGATATTATGGAATTTTAGATGCTTTGAAGCCATCCCTGTGGTGGCAACTGTATAATCAAAGGCTTTTACAATCGCTGTGTTGATGGCACCTTTATACACTCGTTTGTTGCCAAGTACAATATTATCTGCACAAATTCGCCCTTGTTTGTTAGCGGGCCCAGCGAGGAAAGTATTTACAGATTTTCCGGTAAACCGGTTCGGAAACTCGATTGCGTCCCCTACGGCATAAATATCGGGGTCGGATGTTTGCAGATGTTTGTTGACCAATATTCCCTTAGCCGTTCCTATTTCAAGACCCGCATCAACTGCTAAGCGGGTATCTGGTTTCACCCCAATTGAGAGTATTACAATACCTGCAGTAAGTTTCTCGCCATTTTTAAATTGTACTTCAATGCCTTCTTCTGCTTTTTTGAAGCCTGTTACTGTGGTATTCAACAATATTTCAACGCCTTTTGAACGGATGTGTTGTTGCAATATGGCCGCTATCGGGAAATCCACAGGTGCTAAAATCTGGTTTGCCATTTCTACTATAGTTACTTCAAAACCAGTATGGTGTAAGTTTTCAGCCATTTCCAATCCAATAAAACCAGCGCCAATAACCAGGGCAGTTTTATGGGTTTTGCTTGAAGCAAAGGATTTTATGGCATCTGTATCGGGCACGTTCCTCAAAGTAAAAATACCCGGCTGATCAATGCCAGGGAGTGGTGGCCGGATCGGATCGGCGCCCGGCGACAACACGAGTTTATCGTATCTTTCTTCATAGGTTTCTCCGGTAGCATAGTTAAGTGCCTTTACTTTTTTTGCTGCGCGGTCAATTTGGATTACTTCGGTATGAGTTCTGACATCAATATTAAAGCGATCCTTGAAACCAGCTGCGGTTTGAACAAACAATTTTTTCCGGTCTTTTATTACATCCCCGATATAGTAGGGCAGGCCACAATTTGCGTAGGATACATATCCCCCTTTTTCAAACATGACAATTTCTGCCTGTTCGTCCATGCGTCTTAGGCGGGCTGCTGTACTGGCACCACCTGCAACTGCTCCAATAATTACATACTTTTTCATTTCCTCAGTTTAAGTTCGCCGCAAAGGAAGCACGGAAACCCTTTCCAAAGGGTGATTTTTGTTACATTCGCACAAAAAAAGAGCGTGATAGAAATCACACTCTTACACAAAACATGAAAACACTATCAACTATTTTACTTCTTCATATTCAATTTCCTGTGGGGAAGTAGCTGCGGGCTTTTTTGAAGGAGGTGGGGTATAACAAGCGCCTGCTCCGCAACAACCGGTATTGGTAAGGCTTTGAAATACAAATAGCCCGCCCAATAACCCCAAAGCCCAACTGTGAATCTGAAAGGACTGCCCAAGTAAC
This sequence comes from Niabella sp., assembly GCA_039811305.1. Lineage (GTDB taxonomy): Bacteria > Bacteroidota > Bacteroidia > Chitinophagales > Chitinophagaceae > Niabella. The sequence goes on along the minus strand of JBDHYK010000094.1, from coordinate 8,095 downwards.
ATGACGCCTAATAACAAGCGAATGATTCTTAGGAAATTCCAGTTTTTTAAAATAACATCAAACACTTTTTTACTATTTTATTGATGAACGAAGTAATACCAACTGTTCGTTAGTTCCTGTGATAAAAGTTACAAAACACAAGATTATTACCGGGCGGGTTGTAATGAGTCTGCCAGGCGGCCAGGTGGCTCCTTATTTTGAAGAGCGTTTTGTGTTCGAAAACAGCGATTGCTGTTCCTGTACTTCGATTCGGGATCGTTTTTCTCTGTGCGAAACTAATTTTTCACTGTCAACCGGCAACAATTGCTTTACTTCGCTGTTGATATATAAAGTATTTAGATTCATGAAGATAGAGATTATTTCGGGCAGTGCCAGAAAACAAAGCACTTCGGTTCGGGTAGCCTATGCCTTACAAAAATGGCTTTCTGAAAGTGCCAACCACACCATCGGCGTAATTGATTGTAGGGATTTTGTTTTGCCGCCGCTTCAAACCGTATTTAAATCTGTTGACACTACGCCCGAAGCGTTTCGTCCGCTGACAAAGAAATTTTTTGAGGCGGATGCGTTTATCTGGGTTAGCCCTGAATATAATGGCAGTTACGTTGCTGCCTTTAAAAATTTGATTGACCATTTTCCTAAACAACTGCATAAACCGGTTGGAATTGTGTCTGTAACCAACGGGGCACTGGGAGGTATGCGGGCTGCGCAACAGATGATTTTGCTTGCAGCAGCCGTTTTTGCAATACCCTCGCCACAATTGCTGTTGGTGCCGCAGGTTGAAAAACGCTTTGATGCAGAAGGGAATCTGATAGACGATAGCTTTTATAACCCCGTGCACAATTTTATCAGCGAGTTTTTGTGGTTGGGAAGCCGGTTGGCAAAACATCCGGCTGCGGCAACGCCCTAAACATATTCTTCCAATAACTGGTGATACCGGTACTGTATCTTTTTTTTCATATACCCCGTCCAGCCGAATAGTTTACCTGTAATGCCATAGGCATTGCCAATAAAACTGCTCAGACGGTATCCATCACTGTGTTCTATAATTTTTTCATCCCTAATTCGCATAAAAGCTTTGGCGCTATATTGCACCTGTTTTCCTGTGGGCGGGAAAAAGTAGCGCACCTGGTACTTGCAGGTAATATATTCGGCATCTAACTCTTCAAATTCACTGCTACTTAAAGAAATGTCCTGTGCATTTGTGCAAATCATTTTCCAATAAGCTCTCGCTTTCCCTCTTTCAATCATACCCACCAGGGGGTCATTATAGATTATGTCCTCGTCATAACAATCCATCATTTGTTGATAGGCTCCTTTACCAAAGGCTTCGTAAAACCGATACACCAATTCTTTGTTAGAAATCATTTTAAAAATTTCACAAAAAAACAAAATACTAATGGATTAAATAATTTAATTTAGTGTGTAAATTGGAATCAGTTTTGTTTGAGTCTTTTTGAGTGTCAAAAATTTTCTGTTTTTAAGATGGATAAAAACGTCAATAAACAGGTTCTGAAAGTATTTGTACAACCTATTGGACTAATTGAAAGAACGAAATCCTAAATCTTTAAAAACCAAATGATCTCTTAAAAGAATACGCACTGAAATATTAAAATTCTAAAACATATATTATGGACTCAATGGCAGAAAAAGCATTTTTAAGTGGTATAACGCTTATTTACCTTTTAATTATTGTACTAATTATTGCAGCGCTATGGAAAATTTTTACAAAAGCAGGAAAGCCCGGATGGGCCAGTATTATACCCATCTACAACATTATTCTGTTGTTGGAAATTGTGGGTAAACCCGTTTGGTGGCTGCTTATGTTTTTAATCCCGTTTGTGAATTTCATTTTTGCTATCTGGGTAACCAACCTATTGGCAAAAAGTTTTGGAAAAACTGAAGCTTTTACAGTTGGCCTGGTTCTATTACCTTTCATATTTTATCCCATTCTTGGGTTTGGCGATGCTCAATATAAAGGGCCAGTTGGGAATCGCATAGAAAACGCATAGAACTTTGGATTTCTGCTTCCGCGGCGGCGATTGATCGCGCTGAACTTCTGCACTAGTTACAAAGGGTATTGCAGTTGTATAGTAAGAAACTGGCACATCATTAGGGGCAGGAAGCAAATGAACCCCAGAAATATACCCTTAAACAAACGATTGCACAGGTTAAACTGAGTTTTGTAAGCTAAAAAATGTGTAACTTGCCGCAATCAAAATTTTTATTTATGCGTATATTTTTGCTGTCATTTGCGTTAATGTTTGTATCAATTGTTGGAAAAACTCAAAATGTGAACATCATTCCAAAACCTAAGTCTGTAACGATGGGTTCGGGGCAATTCACCATCACTGCAGAAACTCCCATTGTTGTGGCCAACGAGGCGGATATGAATTCAGCCGTATTCTTGCGAGATTATATCAAGAATAATTTTGGCAAACAACTTCCGATTGCGAAAACGGCGGCTAAAGGAATTTTTGTTTCTACCGGCAAGCATCCATCCCAAAAGGATGGCTACATGTTAGTAGCTGACAATCAATCTGTTAGAATTGTAGGAAATACTCACAAGGGTAGTTTTTATGGCATACAAACCCTTATTCAACTATTACCTACGCAAAAAAACCAGTCGTTAGTCATTCCCGGTATTTCTATTACCGATGCTCCTGATTTAAACTACCGGGGTTTGCATTTAGACGTGAGTCGTCATTTCATGCCCGTGGGTTTTCTTAAAAAATATATTGATCTGATCGCCTTACATAAAATGAATTATTTTCATTGGCACCTGACGGATGACCAGGGATGGAGAATAGAAATTAAAAAGTATCCAAAACTTACAGAGATTGGTGCCTGGCGCAACGGTACAATTATTGGCCCCTATCCGGGTACCGGTAATGACAATATCCGCTACGGCGGTTTCTACACTCAGGATGAAGTGAAAGACGTGGTTGCGTATGCTGCAACCCGACATGTAGAAGTGATCCCAGAAATTGAACTTCCGGGACACGCTTCAGCGGCTATTGCAGCCTACCCCTATTTAAGTTGTTTCCCCGACCAATCCACAGAGATTGCAAAAAGCACACCCTGGGGTGGCCCAAGAGAAGGCAAATATGTACAACAAACTTTTGGAGTATTTGACGATGTGTTTTGTGCAGGTAAAGAGAGTACATTTCAGTTTTTACAAGACGTAATCGCCGAGGTGATTCCTTTGTTCCCATCGAAGTATTTCCACGTTGGAGGTGATGAATGTCCTAAAACACATTGGAAAAAATGTCCGAACTGTCAGGAACGTATAAAATCTTTAGGCATCAAAGGCGACAAAAATCATCAGGCCGAACATTATCTGCAAAGCTATTTTATCAACCGGATGGAAAAATTTGTGAACAGCAAAGGTAAAGACCTGATTGGCTGGGACGAGATATTAGAAGGTGGATTGGCCCCCAATGCCATTGTTATGAGCTGGCGTGGAGAAGATGGAGGTATTGCTGCAGCAAAAGAAAACCACCGCGTGATCATGACGCCCAGCGGTTATGCCTATTTTGATCATCAACAGGAGAAATTTGACGACTCCGTTACCATTTCAAACAACAGGTGGTTTCTGCCCATCGAAAAAATTTATTCCTGGAAGATGGTTCCCACAGCACTTCCCGAGTCGCAAGCACATTTTATTTTGGGAGGCCAGGCCAATATGTGGACAGAATACATGAAAAACCCTGCAAAAGTTGAATATATGCTTTTCCCAAGAATGGCGGCTCTTTCTGAAGTTTTATGGGTACCACACGCCAACAGGAATTTTGATGAATTCAGCAAACGACTGCCCACACAATTAAGCCGATATGATTTGTGGAAAGTAAATTACTACAAGAAAAAACAATAACTTTAGCCCTGCAAAAAACTAACTTTAAAATTTAATTACGATGGCGAAAAAATTAACAACCCATAACAGTAATCTGGACAGTCTGGAAAAAATAGACTTAGAAATCTATCCGGACATGAAAGTAGGTTCTTTGGAAATTGCCAAAACCATTGCAAGCCTCATAAGAAAAAAAGCCAAGGCAAAACAAAAATGCGTATTAGGTATGGCTACGGGTTCCAGCCCCAAATTAGTATATGCCGAGCTAATCCGGATGCACAAAGAAGAAGGCCTCAGTTTTAAAAACGTAGTAACCTTTAACTTAGACGAGTACTATCCCATAAAAAGGACGGCCCCACAGAGTTATTACAACTTTATGTTTAATAATCTTTTCTCTCATGTAGATATAGATCCTAAAAACGTATATATCCCCAATGGGGAAATCGAAAAAGATGATATAAAATCTTTTGCTGCCTCCTACGAAAAAACCATAGAAAAATTTGGAGGTATTGATTTGCAGCTCCTGGGTATTGGAAATAACGGGCATATTGGGTTCAACGAGCCCGGATCGGGTATTTATACCAAAACACGCCTTATCAACCTTACCCCTTCTACTCGGTTTGCTAATTCTTACGAGTTTACCAACGTATCGCAAGTACCAAGAATGGCGATTACGATGGGCATCAGTTCCATTTTAAAAGCCAAACAGATTGTACTGATGGCATGGGGTGGTTCGAAAGCAACCGCCGTAAAACAATCGGTGGAAGACGATGAAACAGAAAGAGTACCCGCTTCGTTTCTTCAAAATCACGACAACGTTACCTTCGTTATTGATGAAATGGCAGCAACCGAACTTACCCGAATTAAGTCGCCCTGGCTTACAGGTGAAGTAGAATGGACTCCCAAGCTAATTAAAAAGGCAGTCATCAGCATGTCGTTGAAACTGAAAAAAACAATTCTTAATCTTACTAACGAAGATTATTATAATAATGGCCTGGCAGAACTTTTAATTGAAAAAGGGGACGCCTCGGAAGTAAACCTTCAGGTGTATTATATGATCCGCGACATTATTACAGGCTGGCCGGGTGGCAAACCCAATGCCAACCTACCCACGCACCCCGAAAGGTCGGAACCCTATCCCAAACGTGTAATAATCTTTTCGCCCCACCCCGATGATGATATTATCAGTATGGGAGGCACTTTCCAAAGATTGCACGATCACGGGCACGACGTGCATGTAGGATATCAAACTTCGGGAAACATAGCTGTTACAGATGAGTTTGTTACCCGTTTTCTCGATTTTGCCGTAGGATTTAATGAAATAGCCAAAATCAATTCTGATATTCCTCAAAAAACGCTGGACCAGGCAAGGAAGTATATTGCCAACAAAAAACCCAATCAGGTAGATACGCCAGCTATCCGCGCCATAAAAGGTTTGATCAGGAGGTGCGAGGCCAGGGCTACCTGTCATTATGTGGGCATTGGAAATGATAATATCCATTTCCAAAATCTACCGTTTTACGAAACAGGAAAGATTGAAAAAAATCCATTGGGCGAAAAGGATATCACCATTACCATGGAATTACTGCGAAAAATTAAGCCGCACCAGGTATTTTGTGCCGGCGATTTTGCAGATCCACACGGTACCCACTTAGTATGCTTTAATGCGGTACTACATGCTTTGCAAAGAATAAAAGCCGCTGGTGATGACTGGGTAAAGGATTGCTGGTTGTGGTTGTATAAAGGTGCCTGGCAAGAATGGAATATCGAAGACATTGAAATGGCAATACCCATGAGCCCGCCTCAGGTGATGAAGAAACGATTTGGTATTTTCATTCACCAGTCGCAAAAAGACAGCGTGCCGTTCCAGGGAACCGATTCACGTGAGTTTTGGCAGCGAGCTGAGGAAAGAAATGCCAATACAGCCAATATTTTTGCTGATTTAGGCTTCACACACTATGCAGCTATGGAGGCCTTTGTAAGATGGCATTATTAAGAGTTTTTCTATGATACTGAATAAGGGTTGAGCGATGAACTCAGCCCTTATTTGTTTTTTGAGGTAGATTTCCGATGCGTTTTTGGAGGGTTTTCTTTCTACACGGCTCAGTTTGGCTAATTTCCTCGAGAATTTGTGAATTCACCCAATTACCCATGAAGCACAAACGAGGCTACAACCCAAAAAAGGCCATTACATCTTTCCCTTATTTAGAATATATTGATACGTCTGTAGATTAGACGCTGCATACTCCATCATTTTTGTTGTAATATGGGGGTAGCGCGTTGCATAATTGGTTCTGTTTTCCGTCCGATATTGGTAAAGACCCGTTTGTTTGTCTTTGCGAACAATTAAAAGCCAGCTACTGTCAATTACTCCATATTTATCGTCTGCATTGAAATAAATATAAGGTCTTGTTTCTTCAAAAAGATTGATGCCTAAGGTATTGTTTTGATAAGGGATTTGTAATAAGCCCATAATGCTGGGGAAAACATCAATTTGTCCGGCCATTTTGTGCGAAAGTGTATTTTCTTTAAAAATATGGGGTGCATAAAACAGCAGAGGAATATGGTTATAATCGAGTGAGAGATCGTAAACAATGCGTAAAGCGCTACCGTGGTCTGCAAGAAATACGAAAATAGTGTTTTTGAACCAGGGTTCTTTCTCAGATATCTGAATGAACTTCCTTAAAGAAAAATCGGCATACTCCACAATTCCTTTAGAAATATCTTTGGTATGCGGCACAAAATAATCGGGGATATAATAGGGTGCATGGTTGCTAGAAGTAAGATACACGGCCAAAAATGGTTTTTCTTGTTTATATAGATCGGCTAACAAGGGCATTGAAAATCTAAACATATAATCATCGGGCACCCCCAAAGTAGTTTTAGAACTATCGGAAGGATAGTCTTGTTTAGAAATTACGTTTTCAAAATCATTTTCTTTTAAAAACCCTTCAATATTATCAAACTGTCCGTCGTGTGTGGTAAAATAAATGGTGGAATAGTTATTGTTCCTAAGTGTAGTAGCCAAACCATGATATTTTGAAATCGGGGAGGTTTTCATTGGGTGCTGTGTAAAAATGGCGGGAAAAGAAAACAGGGTGCTGAAAACTCCATTGTAGGTATGAATCCCAGCAGAATAGGCATTGTTGAAATAGCGTCCCCGATTGGAAAGACTATCCAAAAAAGGTGTTAGATTTTCGGTGTTGCCCTGTCGTTTCATGTAAGAGGCGCTCATGCTTTCCATCAGCACGATGATAACATTATAGGATTTCTTCTCTCGGCCACCCAGGTTTTTCATCCTTGCTATCGGAGATACCGATTCGGGTTTCACTATATGGAAATCTTGTTGTACCCGGGCAAGCGCTTTATTTTCATCCATCAATTCAATCGGTTTTCCCTCCTCACTCTGGGCATCTAACAGGCTACGGATGAGTGTAAAATTGGGGTTCAGACCTAACTGGTTTAAAAAGGAGTCGTTAGAAAAATAGGCTGTTCCTATTCTTAGGGGCGATTTTTCATCAAGCCGGCCTCGTATGCCGGTGAGCATCAGTAGTAAAAAAAGGGTTGAATACAACAAGAATCCACCAAGTCGAATTGGTTGGGCATCCACTTTCTCCAAACCTTGGAATGCGCGCTGCAATGCCGTATAAAAAACAAACACCACAAGAATAAACGGAAGAATGAAGATCCAGAAGCGGGGTTCTTCAAAAATCATTTTTAATACAAAAACAGGGTTATCCATCCAGGCAAAGGCAGTTACGGTAAAACGCGTAAAGAATTTTTCAAAATAGGGTATATCGGCTGCACATACCAAAAAGGCCATTGAAAACATGATGAATATATAATAAAAACTGATATGCCTGATAGAATCATTTTTCCGAAAGGCTAATAGAATGGTAAGGAGAACAAAGGGTAGTACCAGAATATATCCCGAAATAACGACATCGAACCGGATACCCATGAAAAAAGCATACAGAATATCGTTGAAGGGAGTGTCGGGATGCAGTTTGTTTATTGAGACAAAAAATAAAGCAACCCTGAACAAGGTGAAAATGATCAGAGCTAGGGCATAGACTTTTAAGGTGATAACGATATGTTTGGGAATGGTCACCTCGGTAGATTTAAAAATAAAAATTGTATTGTTGATGCCAGTGCTGAAGCCTTCTTCAATATCCTATTCAGTAGTATTTCAGTTACATTGAAACAAAGTTTCAGCAACTCAAATATACAAAACTGGTAAAAGCTTTT
>JBDHYK010000093.1:0-11561 GCA_039811305.1 Niabella sp. | reverse complement strand
GGTTTAATGATCATTCAGCCCAATCACTCCCGGGTGATGACGTTTTTTGGTAAGTATGTGGGTACTGTAAAAGACAATGGTCTGTTTTTTATCAATCCTCTGTATGGCACCCATAAGATCAGCTTACGCTCGGAAAACTTGCAGGGTCAAACTTTAAAGGTAAACGATAAAATGGGGAATCCCATTGAAATTGGCGCGGTAATCGTATGGAAGGTGGGTGACACTTATAAAGCCGCTTTTGACGTAGAACGTTATACTGAGTATGTGAGTACCCAAAGTGAGGCAGCTGTGCGACACCTTGCTGTAAGTTTCCCTTACGACAATCTCGAAGACGAGCACGCCTCGATCACCCTACGCGAGGGGGGAGAAAAAGTGAATCAAATATTAGAACAGGAATTAGCAGACCGCTTAGAACGAGCCGGGATTATTGTTCAGGAGGCTCGAATTGCACACCTGGCCTATGCACCCGAAATTGCAGGAGCTATGCTGCAACGCCAACAAGCAACCGCTATTGTGGCCGCAAGAACCAAAATTGTTGAAGGAGCAGTGGGCATGGTAGATCTGGCTTTGAAAAAGTTATCGCAAGAAAATGTAGTAGAGCTGGATGATGAACGCAAAGCTACTATGGTGAGCAACCTGATGATCGTTCTTTGTGCTGAAAAAGCCGTTACGCCGGTTGTAAACACCGGCACTTTATATAGCTAATTGTTATTCAATACTATAGAAATTACCCTTTTTTGCAATTGTTTTGAATTATTCGCATTGACAACAAAAAAAAATTTTATATTACGGATAGATTCCGAGACCTTTAAGGTATTGGAAAAATGGGCTGCCGATGAATTTCGAAGCGTAAACGGGCAGATTGAATTTATAATTTCCAAAGCCCTGAAAGATTCAGGCAGACGTAAAGCACAAGATAAAGTCAATGAGATTAAATCGTCCCCTAAAAAATAAATTGTTTTTTGCATCTTGAAACTTCTCCCCCTAAAAAATCTGGTATGAACTATTTATTGCCCCTTTTTATTACAGTTTTTATCTACATCTCAGCACCCATCATGGCTCAGAATATTACCCAGGAACCACCACTGATAGACAGAAGTATATTTTTCGACAACCCGGAAATAGCAGGTGGGCAACTAAGCCCCGATGGGAAGTATATTTCTTTCATGAAAGCCCACAATGGCATCCTTAATATCTGGGTGAAAAAATTTGATGAACCCTTCGAGAAAGCCCGCCGCCTCACCAATTTGGATCGTCCTTCGGGAGGCTATTTCTGGACCCACGACGGTAAGTATATTTTGTATGTAAACGATAAAGGCGGCAATGAGAATTACAACGTATTTGCAGTGGCTCCTTCAGCAAAAGCTGAGAAAGCAACAGGTATTCCGGCAAGCCGAAACATCACCCCGTTTGATAGTGCGGTGGTGCAAATATATATGGTGAGCAAAAAAAATCCCGATGTGCTCATGATCGGATTAAACAATCGCGACCCCAAGTGGCACGATTTGTATCAACTCGAAATTAGTAGCGGTAAACTCACAAAAATTAGCGAAAACAAGGATCGCATCATTTCCTGGATATTCGATTGGGAGGAACAACCACGCCTGGCGTTACGCAGTCCCGAAGACGGTTCCACAGAGTTTTTAAGTCTCATAAACGGGAAATACAAAAAAATTTATACTGTATCCGCAATGGAATCTGCCAGTCCGCTCGCATTTACAAAAGACAATGGAAAACTATATGTAAATACAAATAAAGGAAACAGTGTCAACCTAAGCAAACTGGTTTTAATGGATCCTAAAACCGGTGCCACTACCGATGTAGAACAGGATCCGCAAAAACGGGTAGATTTGGAAAGTACATGGTTCAGCGAAAAATCGAAGAGTCTGATTTATACACTTTATTACGACGAAAAAGCACGGATCTATTTTAAAGATAAAGCATTTGAAAAGGATTATAATTTTCTAAAATCGAAATTTCCGAATAACGAAATTAGTATTACCAGCATTACAAAAGACGAAAGAAAACTTCTGTTTTCCATTTCCAGCGACGTAAAAGTAAGCACCGTTTATTTTTTTGATCGCGATTCGAAACAAATTATTGATCAATATACCCCAAGACCCCGGCTGAAAGCGTATGAAGCATATTTTAGCCCGATGGAGCCCATTCGCTATAAAAGCAGTGACGGGCTTGAAATTCCAGCCTATCTTACTGTTCCCAAAAATAGTTCGGGCAAAAACCTTCCCCTGCTTGTATTTCCACATGGTGGCCCCTGGGCACGTAGCTATTGGGGGTTTAATTCCTTTGCACAATTGTTTGCGAACCGGGGCTATGCTGTTTTGGATCCTAATTTTAGAGGGAGTACGGGTTATGGCAAAAAGTATTTAGATGCCGGAAACCTGCAGTGGGGTCGCCTGATGCAGGATGATATTACCTGGGGCGTGAAGCATCTGATTCAAAAGGGGATTGCCGATCCCAAAAAAGTAGTGATTATGGGCGGAAGCTATGGTGGATATGCTACACTTGCCGGCCTCACCTTTACACCCGATCTGTACGTTGCGGGCGTGGATCTTGTAGGCCCCAGCAATTTGTTTACGCTTCTTGCAACCATTCCACCCTATTGGGAAGGGTTTAGAAAACAGTTTACGCTGAGAATGGGTGATGATGCTACCGAAGCAGGGAAAAAAATATTAACAGACGCCAGCCCATTGTTTCATGCAAAAAATATTAAAGCGCCACTTATGATTATTCAAGGCGCCAATGACCCACGCGTGAAAAAAGCCGAAAGCGACCAAATTGTGGTTGCATTAAGAGACTTAAAAAGAGATGTTCAATATATTTTGGCTAATGATGAAGGCCACGGATTTCATAAACCCGTGAACAATATGGCAATGATCGCAGCATCAGAAAAATTTTTGGCAAAATATACCGGTGCGCGCTATCAAGCCGATATGCCGGACGATGTTGCAGCAAGGCTAAAAGAAATGACTGTTGATATAAGTACAGTTGAACTTGCAAAAAAAACCGAAATTCAAGTACCAGCTAAATTACCAGCATTTTCTTCCGATTTGCAAGAAGGCAGCTTTCAATATAACTCCAATATTTCCGTTGGCGCTCAAAATATAAAAATGGACATGACGAGATCCGTCCAGAAAGAGGGGAATGACTGGGTGGTTACCGATAAGGCCAATAGTGCGATGGGTGCACTGGTTGATAAGGCTTTTTATACCCAGGGAGCGCTTCTCCCAATAAAAAGGCTGATGGAACAAGGCCCTGTTACGATACAAATTGATAAGGAAAAGGATGGGGTAAAAGTTACTGCCATGGGGAATACCACTGTAATACCCATAAACGGAGCCTATATTGCAGATGGTGCCGGCTCTGATATGCTGATTGCGCGGCTGCCCCTTGCAGTGGGGTATTCCATTTCATATTACGGTGTGGATGTGATGACCATGAAAGCAAAACAAATGGTGCTGAACGTACTGGGGAAAGAAAGCTGGAATGGGATTGAAACGCTGAAAGTCAGCATCGTAAATGCAGATCAAGAACAAGAAAAAACCACGCTGTGGATAGATCCGCTAAGAAAACTTGCCGTAAAAGTAGAGCAGGTAATTCCTTCACTAAACAATGCGGTTATGACGATAGAACTTAAATAGTGCTCCTTTTGTACCAGAGTTTTTCATTGAGAGGAATCCTTTACTCTGATAATTATTTGTGTACAATGTAATGCACAGTATTCCTCTTCCTATCTAAAACATACAATTGGAAATTGCAGAAAGAAAAAAATGATAACAGAGAATCAGGTGCAGACCTGTGCCAGTTTCTGAAGGTATCAAACAGCCCATTGGACTTATGCATGTGCGATGACATCTTCCATAAAGACACTGCTATGGCTTTCGTGATAGATGCAGTTTCCGTCTTTTATCAGTAACACCTGGGGCGACTCATGTCTGACACCATAGTTTGCTGCAATTTTATTAGAAATAGCTCGGTAAGCAATCAAGTCGAGGTAGTAAAAATCAATAGTATCTGGAAGCTCGGTTTTATACAAACGGTTCTTTACCATTGCACTAACCGGACAGCGGGTACTGTGTTTAAAAAGCAACTGGGGGCGTTGTTTTGAACGTTCGTTAAGTTCCGTCAATTGTTCTTCTGTCTGTAAAGGAATCCAGTCCATATTGTTGTTTTTACCCAATGTGTTTTATTGCATATTATGAAAGACCTTTTGTACGTCCTCGTCTTGTTCTAACCGTTCAATGAGTTTACTCACATCCTCAGCCTGCTCATCGGTAACCGGTACGGTGGTAGAAGGGATCCATTCCACTTCGGCGCTGATAGGCGTTATATTTTTTTCTTCAAGGGCTTTTTGCATATTTCCAAAGTCTGTGAATCCTACCCGTACTACCAATACGTCTTTTCCGTTCTCATCGGTACTTTCGCCAAGCTCTTCCAAACCAGCGTCAATAAGTTCTAATTCCAGTTCTTCGGCGTCCAAACCATCGGGGCTTAGTTTAAATACTCCCATTTTAGAAAACTGAAAAGCAACACTGCCGCTATTGCCCAGCGCACCGCCGCCCTTATTAAAATGAGATTTTACGTTCGCTACGGTTCTCACATGGTTATCGGTTGCCGTTTCTACCAAAATGGCTACGCCGTGGGGGGCATACCCTTCGTATAAAATTTCATCATAGTTATCCATCTCCTTTCCCTGCGCGCGTTTGATGGCAGCTTCTACCCGATCTTTGGGCATATTCACACTTTTTGCGTTTTGCATACAGCGCCGTAGTGCTGCGTTGGTGTGGGGGTCGGGGCCTCCGGCTTTCACGGCTATCGCAATTTCTTTTCCAATACGGGTAAACTGTTTGGCCATTCGATCGTAACGGGCAAACATTGTGGCTTTACGAACTTCAAAAATTCTTCCCATAACTATTTTTATTGGTATTAAACACTTTTGTAAGTGGGCAAAATTAAGCTTCCTGAATCAAAATACAAAAGTAGTACGGTGCAATCCGGTTCCGTTGCAATAAAAAACCAAGAAAAGTTTTTTGTTCAGGGGTCGAAAATTTTCAGGCTCCCAAAAAATCACTACCTTGTTTTGTCTATTAAAAAATTGGTGTTAATGAACCGCATTTTTGTTATCCTACTTTTAGTCATGTTTACATCTATCGCTCAGTCGCAACGTACCCAAAAACCTGTTATTCACGGAAAAAACTGGGTTGCCATCACAGGCAAGCCTCTGGCAGCCACCGCAGGTTCCATGATTTTTCAAAGGGGAGGCAATGCGGTGGATGCAGCTTGTGCCATGCTGGCTGCTACCGCTACGCTTTGGGATGTTTTGAGTTGGGGAGGCGAAACACAGGCTTTAATTTACAATCCCAAAACCAAAAAAGTGATTGGCTTAAACGGCTTAGGAGTGGCACCTACTGGGGCAACACCGGAATTTTTTAAAGCAAAGGGGCTTGAATTTCCACCTGAATACGGTCCATTGGCGGCGGTCACTCCGGGCACTCCGGGCGCATTGTGTTATATGCTGGCTCACTATGGTTCCATGAGTTTAAAAGAGGTACTGAAGCCTGCCATGGAATTAGCGGCGGGCTACCCAATGGATCTATATTTGGCAAGCAGTTTAGACAGGAGTAAAAATTTGTTAAAACAATGGCCGTATTCTCAAAAATTATTTTTCACACATCCCGGTAAAAAAGTAGAAACCCCCGTTGCCGGAGAGATTTTTGAACAGAAGGATTTATTAAATACACTTCAAAAGTTGATAGACGCCGAGCAAACCGCATTAAAAAAAGGCAAATCAAGAAAACAGGCAATAATGGCGGCCTACGACAGGTTTTACAAGGGAGATATTGCTGCTGAATTTGTACGAGGCTCTCAAGAGCAGGGTGGCCTTATTACGTTACAGGATCTGGCCAACTGGCACCCTATTGAAGAAGAACCCCTGCACACAAACTATAAGGGTATTGACGTATATAAATTGCGGGAATGGACTCAGGGACCCGTGCTATTGCAGGCCTTAAACCTATTAGAAACCTTTGACCTGAAAGCCATGGGGTACAACAGCGCTGAGTACATTCATACACTTTACCAGGTTATGAGCCTTGCATTTGCCGACCGGGATTTTTATTACGGAGATCCCTATTTTAATTCAATCCCAATAAAGGGGCTGTTAGGCAAATCCTACGCCAGAAGTAGGGCAGCACAAATCCAGTCTGGTCAGAACGATGCCAGCATCGGGCCGGGCGACCCCTATCCTTTTGAAGGGAAAACGAATCCGTTTACTGATCTGTTAAAAAGAAGAAGCAGTTTGGCCGATACCGGAAATAGAAAGGTGCCGGGTGTGGTACCCCAACATGATGTAATCTCTAAAGCGGATGAAGCGGCTTATCAGGAACGTTTATGGCTGGGTACCACATCTGTAGAAGCGGCCGATGCCGAAGGTTGGGTAGTATCTATAACCCCCTCGGGTGGATGGGTTCCGGCCTGTATTGCTGGAAACACTGGAGTGGGAATGAGTCAACGCATGCAAAGCTTTGTGTTGGATTCGGTTATAAACCCTTTTAATGTGGTAGCGCCGGGCAAAAGACCCAGAGTAACACTCACGCCTTCTTTAGCTTTGAAAGACGGAAATCCGTTTTTGTCGTTTGCCGTGCAGGGAGGCGATACTCAGGATCAAAACCTATTGCAGTTTTTTTTGAATATGGTAGAATTTGGCATGAATGTGCAACAGGCCTGCGAAGCAGCCAACTTTAATTCCAATCAATTGTGGTTGTCTCTGGGAGGATCAAAAATTGGAGACAGGGCACCTCGACCCGGGCATATCCTGCTAAACAAGAATACACCTGAATCCATTAGAAAAGCGTTGCAGAAAATGAATTACAAGCTTGAATTTGCCGAACGAAGCTCCGGACCCATTAACGCCATTTATTTTGATAGAACGAATAGAAGTTTTTGGGGAGGCAGCAGCAATTATGGCGAGGATTATGGTATTGGTTGGTAAACTTACCCAAAAGCTACATGATAAAGGGTTGTATCCGATTTTGAAATAGGTGAGGAATTGTGTTTCTTAGTTTTTTTCTTTCAGAACGGATAGAAAGATTGTTGTAAGTAAATGAATTCGCATTAGATACAGACAGGCCGCCATTTCTGAATCTACCCCCGTTTCCGAGCCTTCGCATTTGTTGGTTTTTAGGTTGCCAACTGCGAGAACTGATCGGCCGTACCAAAGATGATTTTTTGCACTACTTCGCAAAACTTTTTTGGGTACATTCCAAAATGGTCGCGAGCGTCATGCCGACTGCAAGGAGGTATCTCCTGAATATTGGGGTAGATTCCTCACTTCGTTCGGAATGACCATAAATAGGAGATTCGTTTTGTGCCACAATTTTGAATGCACCCACTTTTTTTAAAAAGGGATTATTTATTTTCCTTTTCTTTTTCTAATTTCTTAAAACCACCCCGCAGAAGAAAATTATACCGCAAGGCGTCTAAGGTTTCATTTAGTTTTTCAGTACCACTCTGAAGTTGGTTCAGAATAGTTTTAAGTTCAGCGGCGGTTTTTTCGTCATTCAGTAACATTCCGGCGGGTTTGTTTTTGTCTTGCAACAGGTCGGTACCGGCATCGAGTTTGTTCACTACCACCCGAGCCTTTTGGGCAGCTAAGTCCAACTGAGTAAATGTAGAATGTAACCTGTTGAACAGGAGGGTATCGTGTAAAAGATTGTAAGTTAAGGTGCCTGGTTTTTCCAATTTTTCGGTATAACCTGCTACGTTTTCCGTAATTAGTTTGGCCTTGTCGGCAGATTGTCCCAGTTTGTTTACCAACTCCTGCATACTGTTTGCCAAAGAAGGATCGTTGATCAGCCTGCCAATGGAACCCTCCCCATCCAAAATCCTAAGGACAATTTGTTTCAAACTCGTAGTGATCTCTGTGAGGTTATTACTATTATCCTGTAATTTAGAAAACAAATCGGTCAAAGAGGTTCCTGCCTGGTTTTTTAGCAGGGTGCCATTTGTTATTGCTCCATTAGAAATATTGCCTCCGTCAATCGTTAAAATTTTACTTCCTACCAAACCATCATTCCCAAGGCGAGCCGTTGCATCCTTAGGGATGAACGATTTTTTATCTGTATCAATGGCAAGTGCTACCCGCACCTTGCCATTGGGTGATAACGTAATATGTTTTACAACGCCCACTTTTACACCATTAAACAGAACATTACTCCCGTTTTTTAGTCCGCCTACGTTTGTAAAGTCCGACTGAACCACAATCGTCTTCCCAAAAATATTGGGCATGCCGCCGAGTGCTATCAATCCTGCTGAAAAAATCAGCAATCCGATCAGGATAAAAAGCCCAACGGTTACTGCCTTAGTATGGAAACTGTTTTTCATTTAATCCACAAAGTTATAGTCATAAAACGATTTGATAAGGTCATTCTCACCGGCGAATACCTGTTCTACACTTCCTTCGGTTACAATAGCACCCTCTTTTAGCACTATCATTCTATCGCCGGTGGCTTTGGCACAGGTAAGGTCGTGGGTGATGATGATGGAGCTGGTTTTATACAATTCCTGCACGCTGTTGATTAGATTTATGATCTCACTGCTGGTGATGGGGTCCAATCCTGCAGTGGGCTCATCATACAACATAATTACCGGCTGCATGATCAAAGTTCGGGCAATACCCACCCGTTTTTTTTGCCCACCCGAAAGATCTACAGGGTATTGATCTTTATAAGGCAGCATATCCACAGCCTCTAAAGTAGTTTGTATTCTTTTTGTCCTATTTTTTGCTGACATACCCTTTAGGTGGCGTAGGATAGGGAACTCAAGGTTTTCGCTTACCGTCATGCTGTCATAGAGGGCGCTATTTTGAAAAGAGAAGCCAAGCATTAGGCGCAAACGATCTAATTCTTTTTTAGAAATGGTGCCGAGGTTCTGCCCAAGTACTTTTATCGAGCCGCTGTCGGGTTGTAGTAATCCGGCGATTATTTTTATCAAAACAGATTTTCCCGAACCCGATCTTCCTAATATTACTAAATTCTCTCCCTTGTACAAATTCAGGCTGATCCCATTCAAAACCATTTTAGTGTCGAATGATTTCTCAAGGTGCTGAATCGCAACAACTACCTCTGAGTTGGATATGTGAATCTGTTTTTTCATTCACTTTCGGATTAACTTCTAATGATGTTTATCACGCTTACGATTAAGATCTCTTCTATAAATAAAATAAAATAAGAAATAACAACGGCACGATTGGCGGCTTTTCCCACTCCCTCGGTGCCTTTTTTTACGTGGTAGCCCTGGTAGCAGCCTACTAAGGCCAGCGTAAACCCGTACACGGTTGACCTGAAAATGGCTGAAATATAATCAAGAACATCAATTTTTTCGAAAAACCCATCTATAAAAGTGGGTAGTGATACCATATTGCCCTGGTTGACAATGAAATAACTGCCCAGAGAACATAATAGACCAAAATATACTGTAAGTAGGGGTACCATCATCATCGTGGCAACTACCCGGGTTACTACCAGGTATTTGAAGGGGTTCACGGCAGAAACCTCCATTGCGTCTATCTGTTCTGTAACGCGCATGGCTCCTAATTCTGCCCCAAAACTGGAACCCGATCGCCCTGCACAAATCAGAGAGGTAATGAGCGGAGCTAAAGCGCGTACCGTTGCAATGGCAACCGTAGCCGGTATCCAGGCTTCTGCCCCAAACTCTATCATAATGGGTTGAAACTGAAGCGTAAACACAACCCCTGTAATGATACCCGTTAAGGAAATTAAGGGCAAAGATTTCACCCCTACAATATAGGACTGCCGAATAGTTTCCCTCAGTTCAAAAGGGTAGGAGAGAAGTTCTTTAAAAAAACGAACCACAAAGCGCGCCACATCATACACCGAAATAAGAAAAGCATCAACTCCTTTTGAGATAAGAATATTTTGATCCTGATTATAATTTCGCTCCGTAGCCACGAACAAATTTTAGGATGGGAAGTTAGTAAAAAATGATGGAACCGAAGCTGACAAAAGCATGCAGAAACAAATACTGTCTCAGGCAGATGGGGAACTTCAACCGGTTTTAGTTGTTGACCTGAAAATTTCTGCAATCGTATTCTTAGCGAAAACGAATAAATTTGCAGTTTGTTTTGATGAAAACTTAATTTTGAACCATGCAACAAGTGGATTTTTTGGTTATTGGTACGGGTATTGCAGGCCTTACCTATGCTTACAAAATGGCACAACGCTTTCCAGAAAAAAAAGTATTGGTACTTACAAAAGCATCCGCCGACGAAACCAATACCAAATATGCACAGGGTGGTGTGGCAGCCGTGTACGACAAGGAAAAGGATAGTTTTGACAAACATATAGAAGATACGCTGATAGCCGGTGATGGACTTTGCAATAAAAAAACAGTTGAAATTGTTGTAAAAGAGGGCCCTGAACGGATCGAAGACATGATCGCCCTGGGCACCAATTTTGACAAAGAAGAAGGTGGCGAATATAAATTAGGCAAGGAAGGCGGACATAGCGAGTTTCGCATCCTGCATTATAAAGATATTACCGGTTGGGAAATGGAACGGGCGTTGCTGGAAGCCGTATCGCAGATTCCTAATATTGAAATTGTAAAGCATTGTTTTGTAATTGACCTGATTACCCAGCACCATTTAGGATACCTGGTTACGAAATCTACGCCAGATACCCGCTGTTATGGGGTGTATGTGTTGAACCTGGAAACCAACGAAATTCAAACGATTCTTTCGAATACTACCTATTTGGCAACCGGTGGAAACGGGCAGGTGTACCGCACTACTACCAATCCGGGTATTGCAACTGGCGACGGCATCAGCATGGCCTACAGAGCCAAGGGACGGATTGAAAATATGGAGTTTATACAGTTTCACCCTACCGCTCTTTACGAACCTGGCTTGCAGGGCCAGGCCTTCTTAATTACAGAAGCCGTACGCGGTGACGGCGGCATTCTTCGAAATAAACACGGAGAAGCCTTTATGGAGCGCTATGATGAACGCAAAGACCTTGCGCCGCGCGATGTGGTAGCCCGTGCCATAGACAATGAAATGAAAATTACGGGTACCGAACATGTGTGGTTAGATTGCCGCCATTTTGAATTAGAGAAATTTCTTGAACATTTCCCCAATATTTACGAAAAATGTAAAAGTATCGGTATTGATGTTGCAAAGGATTTAATACCCGTATCGCCGGCAGCCCATTATAATTGTGGCGGCATCAAGGTAGATGAATGGGGCTGTACGTCAATTAAAAACCTGTTTGCCGTTGGTGAATGTGCCAGTACCGGACTTCATGGCGCCAACCGTCTTGCCAGTAACTCTTTATTGGAAGCCATGGTTTTTGCACACCGCTGTTATTTGCACGTTTCTGAAATTGTTGCAGAAGGCAACGAAAACCCCGGGGAGCTCTTTCCCCAAATTCCCGAATGGAATGCCATTGGCACTACCCAGCCGAAAGAAATGATCGTAATTACACAAAGTTTGAAAGAACTTCGGCAGGTGATGAGCGATTATGTGGGCA
>JBDHYK010000092.1:0-11573 GCA_039811305.1 Niabella sp. | reverse complement strand
CAAACTCACTTCTCAGCAGGAGGCAAGCCAACCTATACTATTTGAGCCCCTGTTGTTGGCTACGATACTCAGTTCCCCTACCTTTGATTGGGGGTCGCCCCTTATTTCACAAGGGCTATTTTCAAAGCTACAAAACCGTCCGCCACCACTGGCGCGCACCTCGTTAAACATTTTACATAGCAACTTTAGGATTTAGATTTTACTGGCCAGCCCCGTTGATTACAAATAACGCCAACAGTTACTTTTTTTGGGTTATGGGCTGGAAAAAGGTTGAACAAAACCAATCCAGTTAATTTAATTTAATCTTAAAGTAGTTAATTATGAACAAAAAATATTTATTCAGTCTTTTCTTTTTATTATTCAGTATAACCTTGTTTGCTCAAAAGAAAAATCTGGTTACCGAATCTTTTGCCGTATCGGGCGCCTGCGAAATGTGTAAAGAGCGTATTGAGAATACGGCATTGGATCACAAAGCACTAACCGCCAACTGGAATGTGGTTACCCATATCCTTACGATTACTTATGATAGTACCAAAGCCTCCTTAGAAAACATTCAGAAAAGGATCGCCCGGGCCGGACATGATAACGGTGGGTTTAAGGCACCGGATGATGTTTATAAAAACCTTCCGGAATGTTGTCATTACGATAGAACCGTGGCTCCGGGAACAGCAACGGCAAAAGAAAAACAAACCCTGATGGGTGTGGTACTTGAAGAAACCATCAAAGGGAAACTGAACCCCATCGCAAACGCTACGGTTCGCAGCCTCCACAGCAATCAGTACTATGTTACCGACAGCACGGGAGTATTTCGATTGCAAACCGATTTGCCAACCCATTTGTTAATCAGTTATGTGGGATACAACAGCGATACGATTAGTGTTCGCAACCCAGATATGCTCACCATCATATTAAAAAGCGCCTCCTCAGGCAATTTAAAAGAGGTGATTGTTACCTCACGACCACCCTCTACTTATGTTTCATCCTTAAGTATTTTGAACACCTTGAATATGGGCGCGCGTGAATTGACTAAAGCAGCCTGTTGTAACCTGTCTGAAAGTTTCGAAACCAGTCCCTCTGTAGATGTGAGCTATAGTGATGCTGTAACGGGAATAAAGCAGATACAACTATTAGGCCTTTCAGGAAATTACACACAGTTGCTTACCGAAAACGTTCCTGAGATTAAGGGTCTTTCGGGTAGCTATGGACTTACTTTTATTCCAGGCCCCTGGATTGAAGGGATTCAGCTAACAAAGGGAACCGGGTCGGTGGTAAATGGTTACGAAAGCATTGCGGGGCAAATTAATGTAGAAGAAAAAAAGCCTGATAATTCTGACAGAGTTTTTGTGAATACCTATGTAAACAATATGGGCCGGTTTGAGGCGAATATTAATCTGGCTCAAAGGCTGAACAGTAAATGGAGCACAGGTCTTCTGACGCACATGAACGGAATTTATACAAAGAATGACCATAACAAAGATGGCTTTTTAGATTTACCCCTGGGTCGGCAGTTCAATTTGATAAACCGGTGGAAATACCTTGATAATAACGGATGGATCGGTCAGTTTGCCCTTAAAGTGCTGAACGACAAACGTCAGGCAGGACAGGTAAAATTTAACCCCGATACAGACAAGTTTACAAACATGGCCTATGGAGCAGGCATTAATAACGAACAATATGGATTTACGGGTAAATTGGGGTATGTGTTCCCTCAGTCAAAATATAAAAGCCTTGGATTTATAGTATCGGGCAACCTGTATAACAACGATTCTTACTACGGTGTGAACCAATATAAAGGCAAACAACAGACCTTGTATGGTAATTTTATTTATCAATCTATTATTGGCACAACGGATCATAAGTTTAGAACAGGGCTGAGTTTCACCAATGAACAATATGACGAAAGTTTTAACAGGGCTCATTTTACGCGCAACGAAACGGTACCCGGAGCCTTTTTCGAATACACCTACACCGCCCCTGAGAAATTTTCTGCTATTGCCGGGTTGCGTGTGGACTACCACAATTTGTATGGAGCTATCACTACGCCGAGGGTAAACCTGAAATACGATTTTACCAACAAAACCAATCTTCGCTTTTCAGCAGGATCGGGTTTCAGGGTGGCGAATATTTTTGCCGAGAACGCAGGTGTTTTTGTAAGTGCGCGGCAATATCAAATTCTTAACCCTTCCAACAAACATGGTTATGGTCTCGATCCGGAGAAGGCATGGAATTTTGGGTTGAATTTCGTTCATAATTTTAAAATCAACAATCGCTCTGGTGCTATCAGTTTAGACGCATATCATACCAATTTTAAAAACCAGGTAGTGGTAGATCTTGATGCCAGCCCGCAGAAAATAGATTTTTACAATCTGAACGGGCGTTCATACTCCAATAGTATTCAGGCCGAGTTAAATTATGAACTGCTTCGCAAATTGGATGTTAGAATGGCTTATCGTTGGTTGGATGTTCAAACTACTTATCATGGGTCTCTGATGGAAAAACCTTTTGTAGCCAAACACAGAGCCTTTATCAACTTGGCGTATCAAACCAACAATGATTGGAAATTTGATTTTACAACCCAATGGCTGAGCTCCAAGCGCATTCCCAATACTTCTTCAAACCCTGCAGCGTTTCAGTTAGCGAACTATTCCCCGTCTTATATTCAAATGTCGGGGCAGATTACAAAGCAATTTAATAAGAAGTGGGACCTGTACCTGGGTAGTGAAAACCTTACCGGGTTCACTCAGTCCCATCCTATTTTAGACGCTGCCAATCCCTTTGGACAATATTTTGATGGCTCTATGATTTGGGGACCTGTTGTTGGCAGGATGGTGTATCTTGGTGCCCGTTTTACATTGAAGTAGGAAAGCGCTCCGTAACGAAACCTTTAATTAGCAGTTTGAAACGGCTTCGGAGAAAGCGTTCAAAATAAAAAATACGCAACGATGGTGTTCTAGAACCAATTTTGCCTTATTTTTGCAATCCTCAATTGAGGGGGTATAGCAGCATACGGGGTTTCAATTTGCTTAGATCGTAAGCATTTTGTCCATTTGGAATCTGTAATAAGAACCGATGTTGGGGTGATACTTCGCCTCAGCGGTTTAAAAATCAGATTGAACCGTATAAGGTTTCAAAGACCGATGCCGTATTTTTGGGGTCCTATAGCTCAGTCGGTTAGAGCACCTGACTCATAATCAGGGGGTGCCTGGTTCGAGCCCAGGTGGGACCACATAAAACGAAAGCAGTTACAGAAATGTGGCTGCTTTTTCGTTTTATGTTCCATAACAAAAGCAAGGGTAGTAGGCGTTGGTTGAACGCCATCCATCTATTATGCCCTAAGACTTTTTATTGTCATCTCTTTGATAGGTACTACGGTTGCCAACTGCCACGCTAACCGAAAATTTGTATCAAAAGCAACTATAAGCTGAACGCAGTTTGGATAATTTCTTCCTGCTCAGCTTTATGAACTTTAGCAAAGCCCGATGCGGTAGAAGCGCCAGGTTTGCGACTAATCACGCCATAATGGATCGTTTTCAGGTTCATTAACAGAAAAGAAACCGCGCCCATGTTTCTGGGTTCTTCCTGTACCCAATACCAAACCGCATTGTTGTATTTTTGATACAAAGCAAGTAACTGCTTTTCGGGTAGGGGATAGATTTGTTCCATTCGAATTACAGCAACATCTTTTCGGTTTTCTTTGGATTGCCTTTCGGCTAATTCAAAGTAGATTTTACCGCTGCAGAACAATACTTTCTTCACGCTCTTAGGATCCTCTACATAAGTATCGTCAATTATTTCACGGAACCCGCCTTCCAGAAACTCCTGTTCCGGCGAATAGCTTCCCGGGTGGCGCAAGTTTGCTTTTGGTGAAAAATTAATTAAGGGTTTTCTAAAAGGCCAGGCCAGTTGCCGCCTCAACAAATGAAAATAGTTGGATGCCGTGGTCACATTTGTAACAACAATATTTAGCTCGGCACAAGCCAATAAAAACCGTTCCATGCGTGCACTGCTATGCTCGGGGCCCTGTCCTTCATAGCCATGCGGTAGCAACATAACCATCCCGTTCATCCGGTTCCATTTTTGCTCGGCTCCCGTAACAAATTGATCTATAATGGTTTGTGCGCCATTTACAAAGTCTCCAAACTGAGCTTCCCATACCACTAAGGCATTGGGTGTAGCCAATGCAAATCCATATTCAAAACCCAAGACCGCATTTTCACTCAACAAAGAGTTGTAAATTCTGGGTTTTCCTGTGGCGCCTGGAATGTTTTTCAGGCGATTGTAGGGGGCATTGGTTACTTCATCTCTTAAAATACAGTGCCGGGAGCTAAAGGTGCCACGGCCCACGTCCTGGCCACTCATCCTAACGTCGGCTCCATCAACCAGCAAGCTGCCAAAAGCCAATAATTCGCCGGTTGCCCAGTCAATTTTGTTGTCGCTTTCAAACAGTTTAATTTTTTCGTGAATCAGCTTCTCCACTTTTTTCAATGGTGTAAAGCCTTCGGGAATGGTTGTAATAGCTTTAAAAACCGTGTCAAGATGTTCTTTGCTCACAGCTGTTATGGGGCTTTTATCAAAGTCATCGGCTGTTGCTTTTCTTAATTTTTTCCATAACAATTCTGGTGCCTGATATTTATAGGGCAGGGGGTGTTGTTTTACGTCATCCAGGCGATCCTGTAGGTCGGCCCAAAACTTTTTCTCCATTGATTTTGCCAGCTCTTTAGCATCGTCTTCGCCCTCGGCTAATAAATATTTTACATATACCTCGCGAGGATTGGGGTGCTGGTCAATCAACTCGTACATATAGGGCTGGGTAAACTTGGGGTCATCGCCCTCGTTGTGGCCGTGGCGACGATAACAAACCATATCCACGAAAACATCTCCCTGAAATTTGTCTCGATAGCGAGCCGCAATTTCGGCACATTTTACCACAGCTTCCGGATCATCGCCGTTTACATGAAATACGGGGCTTTGTACCATGGCAGCCAATGAGGTGCAATAATTAGATGTGCGGGCATCGGAGAAGTCGGTGGTGAAACCAATTTGGTTGTTTATAATAAAATGGATGGTTCCGCCCACTTCGTAGCCTTTTAAACCCGACATTTGGAGGAGTTCGTAAACGATTCCCTGTCCGGCAATGGCTGCATCACCATGAATGAGGATAGGAAGCACTTTTTCGTAGTGTTCATCGGCCAGTACATTGGCGCGGCTGCGTGCAAAACCTGCTACTACCGGCCCCACAGCTTCTAAATGCGAAGGGTTGGGCATCAGTTTCAAGCGAATATTTTTGCCTTCGGGCGTGGTAACTTCACTACCGAAGCCTAAATGGTATTTCACATCGCCACTTCCCATTGTTTGGTTGATTTCGCCTGTACCTTCAAATTCACTGAAGATCTGCTCGTAGGTTTTGCCCATGATATTTGCCAATATGTTCAATCGGCCACGGTGTGCCATGCCGATCACGACTTCTTCAACATCCAGGTCGGCAGATTTGGTGATGATGGCATCTATTGCTGCAATGGTGGTTTCGCCTCCTTCCAGCGAAAAGCGCTTTTGCCCCACATATTTTGTGTGCAGAAATTTTTCAAAAATGACTCCCTGGTTCAATTTTTCAAGGATGCGTCGTTTTTGCTCTAACGGTAGGGGAGTGAAAAAATTTTGTTCGATTTCCTGTGTCAGCCAGTCTAATTTTTCCTGACTGCTAATGTATTTAAACTCTATACCAACGTGGTGCGCATACACTTTTTGCAAAAAAGCCAAAATTTTGCGCAGGGTAGTGGCTCCCAGGCCTACTGAACTGCCTACCTGAAACTCTGTGTCCATATCGGCTTCGGTCAATCCGAAGAAAGAAAGATCCAGATTGGCTCCCCGGTCTTTTCTTTTTTTAATGGGATTGGTTGTGGCGATTAAGTGGCCTTTGTTTCTATAACCTAAAATTAAGCGGTAAACAGCTAATTCTTTAGTCCAATTTCCAACAGAATAAGTGGCGATCGCCTCTTTGCCATTTGTTGTGGCCGCCAGGCCTTTGTCCACGGCGAAGTCGAAACCTTCGAAAAATTTTCTAAACTCGGCATCAACACTTTCAGGATTTGCAGTAAACTCCTTATACATATTCTCAATAAATGCCGGAGAAGAACTGGTGATATATGAAAAGTCTTTCATTGAAAATGAATTATTTATAAATAAATTGACTGGTAAAAAACCGACTTGTTTTCTATTTTTTAATATTCCTGCTAAGATACATCATTTTTTGGCTTCTTGCCATTGGGAACATTCTAATTTGTTGTACAAAATGAATATCGAAGAATTGCCCTGAACGAAGTACTGGTTCTTCTGCTTCATTTCAGAGAGAGATCCATCCAGTTGGCAGGATTGCTACAATTGGGAATGGATCCAAACGATCGTTATAATTTTATATTTCGTTGTTTCAATTTATTTTCCTACCTTTGCCGTCCAAAAAAAAATAATTCAATGGCCAATCATAAAGCAACAAAGAAAAGTGCACGCCAGGCTGCTAAGCGCAGAGAAAGGAACCGTTATTATGGCAAGACAACCCGCAATGCTATTCGGGATATCCGAGCCACTGAACCTGCAAAAGCAGCTGAGCAATTGTCTGCAGTAGAAAGCATGATTGATAAATTAGCAAGGAGAGGGGTGATCCATCGGAATAAAGCTGCTAATTTAAAAAGCAAATTAGCAAAGAGAATAACTGCATCGAAAACAGAAGCGTAAAAATAATTTCAATATTTTTTAAGAGGAGGGCTAAGCCTTCCTTTTGTGTTTTGACCAACTTTCTGCTTTTTTTTGCCTGAATTAGCAAAAAATAACCACAACGATCCGCAAATAGAAAGGCCCTTACTAACTGGTTGGATTTCTCATATTTGAAGAAAAAATACCTGAACCTGGAAAAAGACTCCCAACTTTACAAAAAAAAATAATTTGTTGTAAATTTGATCCTTGCACAATCAATATTACAGCATCATGAATCGTAAGGCACCCTCCCTAAAAGATAACGGGCTGATACCCGATTATAAAGTTACAGGCGATATTGCTTTGCAAAAGCAAAAAACACTTCGCAGGCTAGTTGGGGTTTTGGGTATGCTTTTACCGATTCTTTTATACGGTACTCTGCTTGTGGATAGTAAGTTTACCCATGTTTTAGCTTCCATCAGCCATTATTATTTTACAAGGGCGTCGGGCATTTTTGTAATTTGTGTAAGCCTTTTAGCTATTTTCCTACTCATTTACAAGGGGGAAGCTTTAGTAGATTATATATTTTCCAGTTTGGCAGGGGTTGCTGCGCTGGTGGTGGTGTTGTTCCCAACAAACAATTTGTTCAATCTGATGAACGGAAAGTATAATGCCGTAAATGTAACCATTTTGAAAGAGGGAGTGGCAAGAAGCCAGTTTCATTATGTTGGTGCGGCCGTATTTCTTCTTAGCCTTGCTATCATGTCGTTTTTTTTATTTACAAAATCGGATCAGCCGGGGAGCAAAAGAAAACGAAAAAAAATATTTCGCAATCGCATATACCGGTTTTGTGCTATCATTATGGTAATGGCCTTATTGGTGATTTTGTTTGGGTATCTTAAAATAATTCCACCTGCTGATTACGACAGCTATGAACTCACCTTTTGGATGGAGGTGATTGCAATAGAAGCTTTTGGTTTTTCGTGGTTGGTAAAAGGAGGCGTTTTGTTTCAGGACGATTAACCCAACATAGGGTGTAAGGGATGCTCCTTTTTACTGTGTGTTGGGGGTATTGTAGGTTTCTACCGCTTTTTTTACACTGCCTTTTTCAATGAGCAGGTTTTTTGCGATTTCATAATTTTGAATTCCGGTTTTTTCCATCACCATTTTTGTGCCGCGGTCAATTAATTTTTCGTTGGTCAACTGCATATTCACCATTCGGTTTCCCTCTACTCTTCCCAACTGGATCATGGCCGTGGTAGAAATCATATTCAGCACTAATTTTTGGGCAGTACCGCTTTTCATTCGGGTGCTTCCGGTAACAAATTCAGGGCCTACCACTACCTCCACTGGGAAATCGGCCACCATACTCACTTTGGCATCGGGGTTGCAGGTGATGCTACCGGTAAGAATATTGTGCTCTCGACATTTTTTTAAGGCTCCTATTACGTAGGGGGTAGATCCACTGGCTGCCACGCCAACTACAAAGTCCTTTTCGTTTACTTCGTGGCTGCAAAGGTCTTTCCATCCCTGCAGGTCGTCATCTTCGGCATTTTCAACAGGCGTGGTGATCGCTTTTTCGCCGCCGGCTATTACTCCGATGACTACCCCGGCGGGCATGCCGTAAGTGGGGGGTATTTCACTGGCGTCCAAAATGCCTAATCGGCCACTGGTACCGGCGCCTATATAAAATAATCGTCCGCCCATAAGCATTTTATCGGTAATGGCTTCTACCATTTTCTCAATGTTTGGGATTACTTTTTCAACTGCAAGGGGAACGGTCTGATCCTCGGAGTTCATAGCTTTCAGTAATTCAACTATGGGCATTTGTTCTAAATGCTCGTAATGGCTGGGTTGTTCAGTAATTTTTTCGACAGGCATAAATTCCACATCTTCTTTTAAAAATCATTCCGCATGGTATTCTACCAATCCATTGATTGGTTTTTGCAGCACGCGTCCCAATTCAAAATTATATACGCTGCATAACTCTTTCAAAATGTCCCGGAAGCCAAACGAAACCCCTCCCACAAAATTGATAGGGTAGTGCCAGGACTCGGAATATTTGCAAAGATGCGTAAAAAAGAAATCATTCAATCCATCTTCAATAATGTTTTCTATCATATAATGACCTCTGTTTTCTGCCAGAAACCGGGCAAAAGTGGCCAAATAACGGTTAGGAAGTGGCTTTTTGTACACGTTTTCCAATATTTCGGTAGCATTGGTTACATAGGCCGCATCAAAGCGGGCGCGCAGATCTTCATCAAACGTGTGGTACAAATAGTATTGAAGTACCTTTCTGCCAAGGTAGGCGCCGCTGCCCTCATCTCCCAACACATAACCGAGGCCGGTTCTGCTTTTTGTAATCTTCTTACCATTGTAAAAACAAGAACTGGAACCGGTGCCTAAAATACAGGCAATTCCCTTATTTCTTCCGCACAAACCCTTGGCGGCTCCTTCTACGTCATGGGTTACAAATACTTTTGATTCTTTAAAAACCTGCTGCAGGCTTTTTTTTACCATTTTTTTATTGTCAGGATTAATACAGCCCGTTCCGTAATAGTACACTACATCTATTGGCGTTTTTTTTAACTTGGGCACTAATTCCTTTTGTACCAGGGCTACAATTTGTTCTGAATTTAGAAAATAAGGGCTGATGCCTGCTGTTAAAACGGTTTTTACTTTGCCGTTTTGCACAAGGCACCATTCTGTCTTAGTAGCGCCTGCGTCTGCAATCAATTGAATATTAGACATTTCGTTAGTTTTTCAATTATCATGCTAATATAAGTTATAAACTTTGATAATTGTGCGTTTTAACAAAAATATCCAATCAAACGAACCCCCGGGGCCAATTTGAAACCGTGTAGTTGGAAAAACTAATTTGTAAAAGAGTAGAATAATAGACAAGATTATTTGTACATGCCGGATGGGAAAGAAAGACAATTAGGTAAATGTTACCAGATGATGAGCAAATCAGACTGTTTTTTGCAATTGCAGTTTAACAAAGTTTAGCTAATTTGCGCCCCGTAACTCTTAAAAAGAATGAAGAAGAAATATGAGGTGTGGTTACCCCTGCTGTTTTCGGTAGTTTTAGTAGCAGGTATGTTTTTAGGCTATCGTTTCAGTAGCACCCAACCCAACAATGACTTTTTTTATCACAATACCACCTCTTCACTGCAGGAGGCGATGGATATTATTAAACTACGTTATGTGGACACCGTGGATACGGACTCTTTGGAATACTATGCAATACAGGAAATGATGAACGAGTTGGATCCTCACTCTGCGTTTCTTCCACCGGTAGATTTAAAACAGGAAACAGAAGACCTGTCTGGAAATTTTCAGGGAATTGGGGTAGAATTTAATCTTGTTCGAGATACTGTTAATGTTACCTATGTGATAGAAAACGGCCCAAGTGAGAAAGCAGGTCTTGAAATTGGCGACCAAATTGTGAAAGTAAATAACTTATCGCTGACAGGCAAAGGGATGACGCTTACCAAAGTACGCAATTCCATTCGGGGAGAAAGTGGGTCGGTAGCCAATTTGCAAGTTGTGCGAGAGGGTAGTTCCAAATTAGTTGCCGTAACAAGGGGGTTTATTCCTACTCCTTCGGTGATTGCTGCCTATATGGTTGACAAAAAAATCGGATACATCAAATTTTACAACCGGTTTTCGAGCCTCAGCTATCGAGAGTTTATGCAAAGCATGGAGTTGCTTCAAAAACAGGGCATGACCGAGCTTATTTTTGATCTGAGAGGCAATGGTGGCGGTTATTTTGATCAGGCTATTGATATTGTAGATGAGTTTTTAGATGGCGACAAATTAATTGTCTATACCGAAGGTACCAATAGCCCAAAAAAAGAATATCGTTGTAAAAGACCCGGAATTTTCGAAAAAGGTAAACTCACCGTTTTAGTAGATGATTTGTCAGCAAGCGCCAGTGAAATAGTTGCAGGAGCCTTGCAGGATTGGGATCGGGCAACGATTATTGGCCGCAGAACGTTTGGAAAAGGCCTCGTTCAGGAGATATTTCCTTTAAGCGACGGATCGGCTTTGAAACTGACCATTGCCCGATATTATACCCCATTAGGCCGGAGTATTCAAAGATCCTACGAAGAGGGCAAAGAAGAGTATCTTGACGAAGTGTGGCAACGCTACGCCAATGGACAGGTTTATTATGCGGACAGCAATAAAGTTATAAAAGGTAAAAAATTTGTTACACCCGGTGGGAAGGTGTTATATGGCGGCGGCGGCATTATGCCCGATATGTTTGTGGGATTAGATACTACAAGGTATTCTCGCGAAATCAACCGCTTGTTCATTAACGGTACTTTTAATGATTTTGTTTTTCATTATTATCTGCAACATAAGGAAGTTTTAGCGCAGTTTTCAACACCGACAGCGTATGCAAAGGGGTTTGAACCCTCTAAAAACATGTGGCAAAGTTTTGTAAGCTGGGCCCGGCAGGATACGATTGACCTAAGCAAACTTCCCAATATGGAAAAACAGCGTGTGGAAGACCGCATGCGCGCCAATCTTGCCCGCTATAAATGGCGGGATAATGGCTTTTACGAAGTGTATAATACCAAAGACCCCGTGGTGCTAAAAGCTTTAGAAGTATTACGCAAGTAGAACAAAGTATTGCAGCAACCCATGTTTTGCATGATACAAGTACGGGTCGAAAAAAAACCAAGAATCAGGGATTATTATGGATATAAAAAATAACATCTTAGAAACTATTGGCAATACGCCTTTAATCCGGCTGAACAAAATTTGTAAGGAGCTGCCCTGCGCGGTGCTGGCTAAAGTAGATTATTTTAATCCCGGAAATAGTATCAAAGACCGTATGGCGGTGAAAATGGTGGAAGTGGCAGAACAGGAGGGTAAAT
>JBDHYK010000091.1:0-11657 GCA_039811305.1 Niabella sp. | reverse complement strand
GGCTGTTTTATTACTTGATCCATTGAGGGAGGTACTTACTTCATTATTGCCTTTAACAATATACTTGGCTTCCCTGTTGTCCCCGACACCTGATCTGCTGCCGAAAAAGCAGAAATCGTATTTTTTGTTCTTGTTCAAGCCCTCAAACTTAAACACTCCTTGTTTAAAAAGACCACCCCAATCAGCTCTCGCATTTCCAAAAAATGCAGTTTTAGAAACACTGGAAGGCATATTAAATTCTGTTGTTGTAGTTGCTTCGCCTGTTTCGTTTGCGCCATTAAAACGTTCTGTAATTGTAATAGAAACACCTGTTGCTTTCAGTTCTTTATCTTTCAAATCTGATATAGTGGCACCAGCCATAAAACTTGACAATGTATTCCACTCTGCGGGTACTCCGGTGGCATTCCCAAAGTTGATAAATACTGGATTTTTCAACTCGCCAATAACCGGTTCAGGTATCACATTTACAGTTGCAGTAGCCAAAGGTTTATCTCCATTCTTGGTTTTAAGATATACTTTTGACTGACCAACGGCTTTCCCATTAACTAATACGGAAAAATCATTATTCACCACAAGTTCTGCTACCTGTGTATTTTCTGCTTCCCATTTGTATCTTTCCGTTAACCTGTTTACAGGTGGAGTAAAAGTAGGAATCAGTGTAATATTTCCTCCAACAAAGATAGTTCCCTCATTCACGTTCAACTGAACCGTAGGATTAGGTACCGGGATCACCACAACGTCACAAATTGCATACTTTTTTCCTTCCAGTGAAGACACAATTGCTTTGGTCTGACCCACTGCTTTAGCAACTACATTGACAGAAAAATCTTTGTTCACAGTGATTTCTGCAACTTTAGAATCTACTATATCCCATTTCAGGTTTTCGGAAGGAGTGCTTATTGCAGGGATAAAAGAAGTCTTCAGTACAGAACCTTCGCCTACTTCCAGTGTAAGTTTATCGGTAGTTAATCTTACTATCTGCTTGCTTTTTTCAGGGATATTCTCATCTTTACTGCATGAAAAAAATGCAATAGTCAGAAGTGAAAGAATAAAAACCGAAAAAAGTTTCAATTCAAAATACTTTTTCATACTGATATATTTATTTTAGTTGTGAATGAACTTGATAATATATAAACATCGTTTGAGGTATCATTTCTATCCATTCTGAACTGTCACCGTTGCTCTTGACTTTACCATTTTCCGATGTAAGGTTGCCCCCAAATGTGCCTTATCATAATTTAAAACTTCGTCAAAACAGGTTTTTGCCTTGTCGTAATCTTTCAATCCCAAATAACCAAGTCCCAACAAATACAGACAGTGAATATGATTGCGAAGCGAAAGATCATCATCAAAAATCATCAGATCCGGCAGCGACACTGCGAAGTAGTCCATCTTCACCTTATCATTCAAATGCTTTTGTCCATGTCTTATCAGGTTGTCAAATCTCTGCTTTGCTTCATTTTTCTTGCCAAGTTTCTCCAATGCCAAACCCTGATAAAATATTTTATCGGGCTGCTGGTCATTATAAAATATGGCTGGTGCAGGTTCACTCAAGCCGGTAGAAGCTTTTTGCCAATATTCGTTTGCCGATTGGGTCTCAATCATTTCATCCTTCACACAACCCATCCAATAAAAAATATCATTTTCCTGTGCTCCGTACAATTTCCCTTCGCTTATGTTCTCCGGATATTGCTGTGCTTCGTCCAATAGCTCCTTTGCATGTACATAAAGCTTTTTTTCAATAGCTGCCTTAGCAAGCTCTACATTTATTAATACATGCTGCCCTGATGTTTTCCCCTCTCCTCCTTCCCAGGGATGAAACTTTCTGGATAATAAGAGGTTTTTTGCTTTAATAAACTGTCCGATTAAGCTATAAAGGGTCACAAATTCGATAAATAGATCATCACGATCATTTACCAATGGATAATATTTTTCTAAAAATGCCAACCGATCGGCAGGAGCATGGTTTAGTTTTTTATATAACTGATCTAATTCAAATAATACCCGGGCATCTGTCGGATCTGCAAAAAATGCCTTCTTAAACAAAGCCAGTGCTTTGTCCGGCATATTGAATTTATTATAATAAGCCAGCCCTAAATTCCGGGATACAGTTGCAAAGTCCGGCTTGATGGCTACAGACTCCTCCCAGCATTTACGTGCTTGTTCATATAACCGCTTTGCGTAGTAGTAATTTCCAAGATAATACCAGGCTTTGAAATCTTTTTTGTTTCGTTTAGCAGCATGTTCAAGAACCATTACATCCTGAATGCGATTAGGGAAAACGCCGTCAGGGGATTGTGCAAAAGCTCTTTCTCTCCATTGTTCTGCAATCGAAAGATCACTCTGGCTTTCTTCAAAATAAGCAAGATAATAAAAGACCATGCAGTCATTAGTTTCATCCTTGATTAAGGACAAAAGATCTACAGCTTCACTGAAACAATTAGCTTCATAATATTGAAGTGCTACCTCAATATATGAGTGTGTTCTGCCACGCAATAGTTTCTTTAGCTCCTTTGTCAAACTATCAACAGTTTGATTATCATTTTTTGCATGATAACATTTTATTAGCTCAAACTTTGAAGCAAAATCAAAACGATCTATTTCCAGAGTTTCTTTTATAAAGCTTATGGCAGCATCCAAACGGCCAAGTTTGCGCAATGCTACCGCCTGAATATGGCGCGAAAGCAAACTATGAAAATTCTTAATAACAGATTTTACTGCAAGTTCATAAGCACTATGCCAATCGTTTTTTATGCCGCTGATGTATGCAAGTTGCAAATAGGCCTTATCCTGCATGGCCGCATTCCACGCTGCTTTATAAAACGCCTGAAATGCTTCATCATGTCTCCCTTGGTTTTTCAGACATAAACCTAAATTATATAAAGGCTCACCATCATAAGGGTTGGGATTATGCTTTGTCATCTTATTTATGGCCTTTCTGAAATAGGGTGTTGCCTTTTCAAACTGACCACGTCGCAGGTTCCAAAGACCCATTGCATTGTTGCATCTCACATCTGTATTGTCTCTGGTCAAAGCTTCATTGTAATAGTCCAGAGGCGAGTAGGTTGCATGGCGGTACTGTTCCAGATGCAAACCTGCAAAATATAGTTCTTCTATAGTTTCCATAGAAGAAGGGGCTCCTATTGCTTTGGCAGGATCCGGAATAGCATCGGTGTTGCGAATAACCGGCCTGTAACCTATTAAAATATTCCCGTACGCATCCAGCACTTCAGCATAAAAGTCCGGAACAACATTCTTACCTATGACCCGAATACTTTCATTAAACGTTGTTGTTGGCGAGAGGGTCACTTTCTCTGAATACAAAACACTATCCTTTGCCCATAACCGAATTGTAACTTCCCTGCTTTGAGTCAGATACACCTGTAGTTCAACGGTGCGCTCCTTTTCAGGTGCGTTATTAAATTCAGTATTTTTTTCATCGCTGACTTCCAGATTTATCATTGCCTCAATAGATGCATTTTTCACATAACCAACATCCTTATAAGGCATAAAATATTGTTTAAACTCCCTATATTCGTTGGGCATTATCCATCCAAAATCGGGCTGGTTATCTGTAAATACTCCACACATGAGTTCAAAATAAGGACCGTCCTCGTCCGTAAGTTGCTTATCCCATGCCTTTCCAAACTCCCCACAGCCCCATGTCCACTGCTTTTTACCCGGACTAATATGATGGTTTGCTACATGCATGATGCCGGCCTTTTTTTTATGATCGTACCCTCCAACGAAATTAAATTCACTATTCACAGCCATGTAAGAAGTGGGTACCGGTATATTGGTAAAAACTGAAATATCTGTTCCCGGTGAATAATCTACTTTATAGTAGGTCCCTTTCGCAATAGGAAATGAAATAACATCTCTTTTGCCGTGATCGAAAACCGCATTTACGTCAGGTGGAAATACACTCTGATAATGCTCGTCAACTGAAACTGCCGGATTAGCCCACCACAAAAAGGTTTGTGGAAAAGGAGTAGGATTATATAATTTACCATGGACTTCTATGTACGCTTTGTCAGGATATAACGTAAAGCCCACTGCACACTTCGTTTGGAACATTTTTTCATATTCATTAACCCAAACGGTCTTGCTCCCATCAGGATTATCTTTGATCAGATAATCTGTTGGTTCAAACGTAGAGGGGCGATGATGTTGTGGCCAGTTAAACTCGATACCTCCACTGATCCAGGGGCCGGTAAGCCCTACTAATGCAGGTTTGATTACATGATTATAATAAACAAAATGATAGTCGTTCGTTTTGTCATAAGCCATCTGGATGCGTCCACCAATTTCGGGCAGAATCATCACTTTGATGTACTCATTTTCTAAGAAAAGGCCGATATATTCTTTATCATTTTTTTCATCATACACTTTATCAATTACAGCATAAGGATACACAACACCACTACTCCCCTGATACACACGTTTCTCTAAAAACATCGGGTTCTTTTCTGGTTTGCCGGTTTTATAAGTAGGGATGGTCACCTTTTCTTCCCACGCTTTTACAACTTGTTCCATATCTAAACTATTTTCATATAATTAATAACGCTTGTTCATTACATAAATGTCCTAATGTCCGGTATATACATTATCCATTTCTTCCAGGCTTTTACCTTTGGTTTCTATTACTCTCTTTCTGACAAAAAAGTATCCTATAATACAAACACCAGCATAGATGTAAAAGGGTGTATAGGTACCCATTCGTTTAGCCATGATAGGAAAGGTAAAAGTAAGAATAGCATAAGCCACCCATAATGCAATTACTGCCACGCTTGTAGCAGCACCACGCACTTTATTAGGGAATATCTCAGATATCAGCACCCAGGTAACCGGAGCCAGTGTCATTGCATACAATCCAATTGCAGCCAGCAAAGACCATGAAGCAGCCGGCGATTCTTTTTGCAGAAGAATAGCACTAATAATATAAAGTATTGTAAGTCCTATTGCACCAAACAACATGAGCGGTTTGCGACCCAGCTTATCCACCTGCCACATGGCAATAAGTGTACAAACCAGATTTACCAGACCAATAAATACCATTTGTTTTAACTGATCATCCTGACTAAACCCTACGCTTTCAAAAATTCTGGCTGTATAATTGAACACAACATTGATTCCGCAAAACTGTTGAAACATTGCCAACCCTATGCCCACAATGACAGCAGGGAGTACATCTTTTTTAAAGACAGCAGCGTAGCTAATTTTTGTATCACCGGTAAGTGAGTTTTTTATAGAAGTTACCATATCTGTAGCATACGATTTGCCACCAATTCTGCTAAGGATGTTATGAGCCTTTTCATTTTTCTCTGCCTTTACCAACCAACGCGGAGATTCTGGAAGCCACAAAACCCCTACTACAAAAATAAAAGATGGTACGGCTCCCAGCCCAACCATCCATCGCCAAGCATCTGCACCTTCGTTCCGTAAATAATAATTGACAAGGTTGGTAATAAAAATACCAATCACAACAGTTAACTGATTGATGGCAACCATCCGCCCGCGGATATGAGTGGGAGCAACCTCTGCAATATATACAGGAGAAAGCACTGAAGCAATACCCACACCTATACCTGCCAGGAATCTGTAAAAAATAAACGATTCACTATTATGCGAAAAAGCCATTGCGAGTGAAGATGCAAAGAAAATAATTGCAGCCAGCATCAACCCTTTTCTTCTGCCAAACCTATCAGAAACACTACCCGCAATCAGGCAGCCAACAATACAACCAAGTGCAAGTGTGGCTGTTGCAAAACCTTCCTGCACTTCATTAAAATTAAATTGTTCTTTCAAAAAAGGCAATGCACCTGCAATAACAGCAAAGTCAAATCCAAACAGGTAACCGCCAAGTGCTGAAATGAAAGACACACCTGTAATATATGCCGGGTTAAAGGTATATTTTTGATTCATTTACTTCTTTTTAGTTGTCTTTTCATTACAGCACTATCGTTCTATTGGCATGCGGATCTATTAAGATGAATACACACACACGAAGATCCTGAAATTATAAACTCTACAAAATGGACAGAGCTATGAAAAGCATAGACAATTTTATGATATTACAATCATAAAATAGTGCATACATTTCATAAGATTGCCTATTGCCTTCTTTTTTTTTATTTACGAGTTTTGAATAGCTGAAAACGTTTCTTGCTACTATATGTGATTTTTATGGTACTATTCTGAAATTGTGTCCAGCAGCAGGATCAAGTTTTTCCGATAATTCTAAAAAAAACTATTGTTATGTACCGACTTTTACTAGTAATCAGTATTAGCATTCTTACTTTTTCTGCTTATGCGCAGGAAAGAAAAGTATCCGGAAAAGTTTTGGATGCCACTACTAATGAGTTCTTATCGAAAGCTACTGTAACCGTTATTGGGCAACCTTCAAAATCCACAGTAACAGACAATAACGGATCCTTCTCTTTGCAGATAGCAGGAAAACAAACAATTGTCGTTTCCTTTACTGGTTATACACCTGCCACCGTATTGCTTACTGAGAAC
This sequence comes from Niabella sp., assembly GCA_039811305.1. Taxonomy (GTDB): domain Bacteria; phylum Bacteroidota; class Bacteroidia; order Chitinophagales; family Chitinophagaceae; genus Niabella. Next base: position 5,138 of record JBDHYK010000091.1, on the reverse strand, counting down.
CAAACTACCATAACTGTTGGCCTATCAAGATTCGAAAAAGGGTTGGACGAAGTGGTAGTGATCGGATATGGGACACAAAAGAGAAAGGACATAACAAGTGCCATCAGTAGTATTTCCGCAGAGGAAATAAGTGAAGTTCCCGCAACAAACCTAAATATGGCAATGCAGGGAAGGGTGCCTGGCTTGCAGATCACAAGTGGAGGAAATGAACCAGGAGCAGGTTCCATTGCTCTTATAAGGGGTATCAATTCAATCAACACAACCAATGGTCCATTATACGTTGTAGATGGTGTAATTACAACAGGTGATATCAGAGAGATCAATCCGGATGATATTGAGTCTATTGACGTACTAAAAGATGCTTCTGCAGCCGCAATTTATGGTTCAAGAGCTTCTGAAGGGGTTATTATCATTACTACTAAACGAGGTAAAGTCGGCAAAGCTTCCATTAACTATCATGGATACTATGGAATACAAAAAGTAATTAAAGCTTTCGACTTTATTGATGGTAAGGACTATGAGCTACTTCGCCGGCTGGCTTATTACGATGAAAGCGGAAACAAAATGTTCCTGAACGACACCACACCCGACAAAAAGTTTGAAAAACAAATATTCTCGTCTTTGGAACTTCAAAGTATCAAAGACGGAAAGAGTTATGACTGGCCAGGTAAAATCCTACAGGATGCACCTACCACAAGTCATACCATTAGTGTAAGCAGCGGCAATGGCAGAAACCGTATTTACCTCAGTGGAAACTATCTTAGTCAGGATGGTATTATTAAAAACTCCAATTTTAAAAGGTACTCCATCACTTCAAATGGTGAGAGTAATATAAGTGACAAGCTCAAATCAATTATCAATTTAAACATTGCACATACTGACAACAGAATTCTCAATCAAAACGCTTATTACAATGCTTTAACCATTAGTCCGCTCTATCCATTCACCGATGCAGATGGAAACAACACTGTTGTTTTAGACCCTACAAAAGGATCCTTATATGTTATTAACAATCCCGAAATTATCATAAAAAATCCTCGTTATAGAAACACCGACCGGATACTCGGCAACCTGGCTTTTGAATATGATATTATTAAGGATTTAAAGTTCCGAACCTCATTTGGTGCTGATGTTTACTATGACAAACAAACGTTTTATGCACCCCGAAATATAAACGTAAACAACAGTTATACACTTGGTGGATACGGAGCTATTGAGAATTTTAATTATAGAGATTTTACTTCAGAAAATACGCTTAACTACCATTTCAAGATTGCCAAAGATCATGACTTCTCCACTTTAGCAGGCTTTACATTTGAGAAGAGAAGACAGGAATGGAATGCTATGTATGGTACAGGCTTTCCATCAGACAAAACCACTTTTAAGGATATGAACCTGGCCAGTAATAAAACCATGGTGAGCGACTTTTTTAATTGGGCGGTACAATCACAATTGGCGCGTCTCATTTATAACTTCAAAGGCCGCTATATTGTCAATGCCAGTATAAGAAGAGATGGTGCTTCTTATTTTGGCGAAAATAATAGATTTGGCGTTTTCCCTTCTGCCAGTGCAGCCTGGAGGCTGATTGATGAACCCTTTATGAACGATATTAAACTAAAAGGATCAATTAACGATCTGAAATTCAGGATTGGATATGGTGCAGTAGGCAATTACAACAGAAACTATAGCTCTGTTTATAGTAAAATGGGCTCAACCGGGTATCCTTTTGGCACTACAGCACCAACCACCGGTTACCAGGTTGACTTTGGAAGGTTAGCAAATAAAGATCTGAAATGGGAGTCGCAAAATCAGTTCAATCTGGGGATAGATATGAGTGTAGCTTCCAACCGGGTAACACTTAATGCTGATTATTATAGCAAGAACAACGAAAATTTACTAATGGATCTGGAGCTTCCTTCATCCAGTGCCTATCAATACAAAACCATCAACGTAGCAGCCATGAGTACTAAGGGCTTTGAATTTAGTATCAGTGCAGATATTTTTAAAAGTCCCTCTTTCAAATGGCAGGTAAAACTAAATTATTCCACCTACAAATCAAAGGTTACGAAACTATTCCCTGGTGTAGATTCTTTAAGACCCAATCTGAAAGTAGGCGAAGCTCCTAACAGCCTGATCATTGACTATGTTTATGACGGCATCTACCAAATCAGTGATAGTGTTGCTGCAAAAGCAGCCGGAGTAAAACCAGGAAGCGTACGCATCAAAGATCTTGACAACAATCACATCTACAATCAGTACGACATGACTACTGTTGGACGCACTACTCCAAAGGGATGGGGCGGAATCTGGAGCTACTGGAACTATAAAGGAATAAGCCTTACTGTTTTTGCTAATTATATGTTTGGGCACAGCATTTTCAACAAAGCTTATCAGGATTATTTATACTCCGACGGGCGACGGCTTTTGATGAAGCAAGGTATGAATTTCTGGACGGAAACTATCACAGATGTTTATGGAAGTGTGATTGTAGATGAAAATACTAAAACCGATATACCTCGTCCGAATGCATTTGGAAATGCAGTAAAAAGCCTGCCAGGAGGCACTTCCAGCTTCTCCGTTCAGAAAGGCGATTTCATTAAAGTCCGGAACATTACACTGGCTTATGACTTTTCCAAAAATATGCTGAACAAATTAAAGGCGAATAGTTTTTCCGTTTATGTACAGTTTTTGGATCCGTTTACAATAACCGGATACAAAGGAGTAGATCCGGAAATATCTCAGGTAAGATCAGGAACCTGGGGCGGGGGTAATTATGATATTTATCCACGTTACAGAACTACTTTAGTAGGCTTAAAAATTGGCTTATAATCATTACTGTGAAAACTTCAAAATAATTTATAATGAAAATCAAATATATCTTAATAAGTGTAGCAGTTCCGGTGCTGACCCTGTTGCTGATAACAAGTTGTAAAAAAGAGCTGGGCTATATACCCGAATCTTACCTCTCCCCCGAGCAGGTATATGCTGATGAACCTGGTTCAATTGCCGGCATAACGGGAATTTACAGACAATTTGAATTACTTAAAAACGGGGAGTTAGGATTGATTGGAACAATCGGAACCGATGAAGGAAAGACCTCTCAATTTGTACCTACCTGGGGTGGGTATTGGCTTAAGCTTTCTGCCATCAGTAGTTACGACAAAACGCAGTTAACTGCCCAAAACGATGTGTTGAACTACTTCTGGGAAAGAGTATATCAGGCTATTGGCAACGCTAATATTGCAATCCGCTATATCGAGAAAGGACCGGCTTCACAAGCTGTAAAAACACGGCTTCTTGGAGAGGCTAAGTTCTTGCGGGCCATGGGCTACTTTTATCTGGTTCAATTATGGGGAGATGTGCCAATGCCTACAGATGAAGCTAATGCCAATAATGATGAAAATGGTTACCCAAGAACTTCAGCAACGGAAGTTTACAAACTAATCGTTAATGATCTGAAATATGCACAGGAAAACTTACCTGATAAAAGCAAGATGGAGAAAGGACGTGCAAACAAACAAGCAGCGCAGACGCTGTTGGGCAAAGTTTATCTAACTTTGAAAGACTATCCAAATGCTAAAACAACGTTGGAGCCACTCATGAACACCTCTGAATCAAGGTTGATGGACAACTATGCAGATTTATTTAAAAATGATGAAAGTACAGAAAACAATATCGAGTCGTTGTTTGAGTTCCAATACTCCACAGAATCTGGTTATACCCAGGGGTTGTCGAGCATATTGGGTAGCTGGAATATAGTATCCACCCAGCCTGGCGGCGGCGGACAGGCAGCCTTGCCCACTCCTTATGCTGCAAAAATTTACCCGTTGGAAGATTCTATAAGAAAGGATGCAAGTCTTCGCTCCATTTACTATGATGGGAATGGCAACCCTGGTTACAATGACTGGTGGGGTGATGTTGGAAAACCACACCTGAAAAAATATGAACAGAAACCTAATCAATCGGCCAGCGCATCTTCCCGAAATATTTATTACCTCCGGTATGCAGATGCCGTCTTAATGTATGCAGAGACACTGAACGAATTAGATCATACTACAGATGCACTGATCTATTTAAACAAAGTTAGAACCCGGGCCAAAATACAAAATCTTGAACAAGTTATAGGTGCTACTCCTACTAAGGATCAGTTTCGGGACAGTTTAGTAACAGAAAGGATAAAAGAACTTATGTTTGAAGGCTGGAGATGGTTTGACTTAAAACGTTGGGGGCTGTTGGTTGACAGAACCAAATTATACAATACAGAAAGTACAAACAATATTGTTGCGCCCAAAAATCTTTTACTCCCAATTCCTTATAATGAGTTAATGACTAATAAAGCAATCCAAAATCAAAACGCCGGTTATTAAAAAGCTCATTTATATCACAATAAGTAATTTAGCAGGCAGTATTTGCCTGCTTTTAATTATCGGATGTCATCAATTAGCAGCTCAGGAAATTACAAGAACTGAAAACGCTGTGAAGATTACTTCCGAACATTTCTCAATTAAACTGAATATCCAGACAGGCGGTGCGGACTTTGAGTTTCCCGGTGGATTGTACTTAAAAAATACAATAGCATCCTTCCAATGCAACGATCATCTGATTAAAAGTTCAGGACTTTCTTCGCATGAGGTTGAAACAGAAAAAATTGAGGATAAGATTGGCAAGGGATTATTGATTCATTTTGCACACAAAAACGATAGCTTCCGGCTCACACAGTATATCACACTTTATCATAACAAGCCTTTTCTCTTAATTGGAGCAACGGGTGAAAAGAACAACAAAGAGTTTCAAACCAACTACTTCAGCCCATTATCTGTAACAGCTGCAAACTCGGGAAGCGGCTTCATACCTGGCAGCAAACCCAGGCTATTAGACATGCCATTTGACAATGACAATTGGACAAAGGCTTTAACTGTCAATTGGAATGATACTGCAAAAATCGGAACCGGCTATGAATTTACATCATTCTATGATTATGATACCCAAAACGGTGTGGTAATCGGCAGCCTGACCCATGACTTCTGGAAAACCGGAATTCAGTATTCAATTGGAAACGAAACGGGCATGTTAAACACATTGGTTGTATATGGTGGTGCAGCTACTGCTGATAACAAAATTCACCCGAACGCATATGA
>JBDHYK010000090.1:0-11696 GCA_039811305.1 Niabella sp. | reverse complement strand
GAAGTATGGGAACGCATTCAATCATCAATTCAAAAAGAAACGAAAACCATTGTTTTTACCTACAAAAAGTATTGGATTGCTGCTTCTATAATAGCTTTATTAGGACTAAGTATATGGATTGTGAGTACAATAGGTACTTCCAAAAATGAACCAACTTTTGTGCAGCAAAAGCCAATTTTACCCGGAGGCAATAAGGCCATTTTAACATTGGCAGATGGTAGTAGGCTTGTATTGGATAGTGCGCAAGACGGTGCCATTTCACGTCAGGGAAGCGTTACTGTTATAAAGCTGGATGATGGCAAACTTCAATATAAAGGTGATGAAGACGAAAATAATACTGCTTTAACCTATAATACTATCAGTACACCTCGTGGAGGTCAATATCAGTTAGTACTAAATGATGGCACAAAAGTATGGTTAAATGCTGCCAGTAGTTTAACCTTTCCAACAAAATTTAAGGGAGCTGCCAGAAGCGTAACACTTACGGGAGAAGGTTATTTTGAAGTAGCGAAAAATGCAGCCAAGCCATTTAAAGTTCGGGTAGATGATATGGAAGTAAAAGTGTTGGGTACGCATTTTAATATATCAGCTTATAAAGATGAACAAAATATAAAAGCCACTTTATTAGAGGGTACTGTGGAGGTACAAAGTGCTGGGCAAGTGAAAAAACTAAAGCCAGGAGAACAGGCGGTTTTAGAAACTTCTACACATGTTTTGTCAAAAAACAGAAACGTGGATTTGGATGAGATTATGGCCTGGAAAAATGGGTTCTTTTATTTTGACAATACCGATTTAAAAACCATTATGAAGCGACTTGAGCGGTGGTATGATATTGAAGTAGAAATAACCGGCAACGAGGGCTCCCGGAAATTTGGAGGTAGTATTTCAAGAAATGTGCCTTTAAGTGAAGTGTTGAAAGTATTAAAAGAAAGCAATATTCAAGTAATAGTAAAGGATAGAAAAGTTCGGATTGTTCCTTAAAAACATTAAAAACCAGTACAAAAAATTACCGCTCCGTGTGCGAGACGAAGCGGTGGATTGTTCAGGTAAATAATGAGTTATGTGTGACACTTTATTTTTAAACCCAAACAAAGCAAATGTATGAATTTGTATGAAATCAACTGCGGGATTCGTAGAGTAGATAAAATTCTGCGCAGAATCCCAGCCAAAATTATCTTATCCATGAAGTTGACGGTCGTTCTTATGTTGGCAGTTACGCTGCAAATAAGTGCTAGAACCCATGCGCAGCAGGTTACATTGTCTCAAAAAAACGTGTCGCTTGAGCAGGTGTTTAAAAGCATTCAGGCGCAAACGGGGTATGGTTTCTTTTATGAACAGGGCTTGTTAAAAAGCATACCATTGGTTAATGTTCAGGTCAGTAAAGTATCGTTGAAAAGGGCTTTGGACGCCTGCTTAGAGGACTTACCCCTTACTTATAGCATTGTAGGCAAAACAGTGGTGGTGAAAAAAAAGATAGAACCTTTGTCAAAAGTATTTCCAAAAATAGAAACTGCCCCTATACTTCAGTTGTTGGAAATTAAAGGGAGGGTTTTAAATAGCGACGGCGAGCCCTTGGAAGGCGTATCGGTAATATTGGTTGGTGGAAAAATCGGGGCGACCACGAATTATAATGGTTTTTTTACTATCAACATTGCGGGGGCGACTTCAGGTACCCTCGAATTCTCTCGTGTTGGTTATCAAACAAAGAGAGTCAAAGTTCATAATCAAACAGAAATAAATATTGTGCTGGAACAGGACATCAGTGGGCTCGATGACCTGATAGTGATTGGTTATGGTACTTCAACTGTGAAAGATATGACCGGTTCTGTATCCAGACTCTCTGCAACGGATATGGAAGGAGCCCCCCCACAGGCAGATATTGCAGCTATGCTTCAAGGTAGAGCAGCGGGAGTAAATGTAATGATAAACAATGGTGCCCCCGGTGCGGCAGTGGCTGTTCAGATTCGGGGTACTACTTCTTTAACCGGGAACAATCAACCACTTTGGGTCATTGATGGGATTCCTCAGTACAACGTAAATGGAAGTGATATAGAGTCAGTTCTAAAGGACTTTAATGTTAGTGATGTAGAGTCTATTGATATTTTGAAAGACGCATCTGCTACAGCGATATACGGATCACGCGCAGCGAATGGCGTAATACTGGTTACTACAAAAAAAGGAAAGGTGAATATGAAGCCTCAGATAGATATTTCATATAATCTTGGTGTACAAACACAATCTGATAAATATAGGATGTTGAGTACAGAAGAATTCAAAAAAGTAACAATAGACGGGCTGCGAAATTATTTTTATAGTGGTAGTGGTACAGTACCCGCAACCGGCGCACTCGCACCTTTTTATGATGGAACCAAAGTTTACACGGGTATGGAGGTTGATTATTTATCAGCACCCATAGAGTCCAGCCCATTTTTTGATGCAAACACGGACTGGTGGAAAGAATTAACTCAAAATGCGCTTGAAAATAAATTTGATGTTTCTGTGCGTGGAGGGACACCCATGAGCACCTATTACATGTCGGTTGGGCTTAAAGATCAGGCAGGCATTATAAAAGGTAGCGACCAAAAGATACTGATGATTCGTATGAATTTCGATACAAAAGTAGCCGAAAAGCTAAAAGTGGGCACACAAATAAACGGTTCTTATACCACTACCAACAACAAGAACGATATGGTGAGTAGAATATGGGCGTACCGCCCTGATTTACCTATGTATGATGAAGACGGGAAACCGTTTGACCCGGGGTACAACTATGAAAATCCGTTAATTACCCTGAAAAACAGAAACTTGAGTGACAGAAAAGGATTTAACGGACTTGGTTTTCTTGAGTTTACCCCTTTAAAGAATCTATTGTTACGTTCGAGTGTTGCAACAAGTTTTAATATCTCCAACACCGATCGTTTCCAACGTGAAGGAACGGTAAATTCAACACATAAAGGACAGGCGAATTATACAAATAGTGAGACATCAAATTTTGTATTTGAGAATACTGCTACTTATTCAAAAAACTTTGATAAGCGGCACAGTTTGACAACTCTCGTTGGTTTTACAATGGAAAAAGGTGTTTATAAAAGTGTTTCAGTCGGAGTGCAGAATTTTCCCGATCAGGATGTTATGACAAATTTGTCAAGCGGAACAACGCCTTTAAAGCCAACTTCTACTTTTACTTCTAACTCGTTGGTGTCTATGTTCTCAAGACTCAACTACAAATTTCAGGATCGGTTTTTGGCAACGTTTACCTATAGAATGGATGGATCCTCCCGATTTGGGCCAGACAAAAGATGGGGAAATTTTCCTTCAGGGGCGTTGGCCTGGCTTATTTCGAACGAAAAATTTGCAAAAAATTATCTCTCGTTTTTTAATTATTTAAAATTGAGAGTTTCAGGCGGAATATCCGGTTCGCAAGTATTGGGTAATAATGACTGGCAACCGCTTTTTACAGCAACACAATATCTTGAGGAGCCTGGAATAACACCATCACAGATGGGCAATGTTGACCTGCAATGGGAGCAGACGAATTCAGCTGATGTTGGTATAGACTATGCTATTTTAGATAGCCGTCTTAAAGGTACTATTGGTACCTATTTGCGCGACATCAACAATATTATTTATATGAAAGGGATCCCCGCGAGCAGTGCATTTACCTCAATCAGGCAAAACATTGCCTCCATCCGTAACACAGGAATTGAGTTTGATTTTTCTTACGATCTAATCAGAACAAAAAACACTACTTTTTCGGTTGATTTTAACATTGCCAGAAATATTGCAGTTTGTAAAGAGATAAATGGCGTTGATTCGGTTATTTCACTAGCAGCAGGTACGCTAAATACGATGCAACTTAAAGAAGGGGAGCCTATTCAGCAATGGATTGGGTATCGTTGGAGCGGACGGTACTATCAGAGCATGGAAGAATACAATTTGCTTTCAACTCAAAATCCTCTGAATGGTGCAAAGATTTGGTATCAGGTCTCTACTACAACTATCCGACCTGGTGATTTAAGATTTGAAGATGTTAATGGCGATGGCGTTGTAAACAATAATGACAGAGTTTCGCTCGGGACAGCACAGCCGAAGTTTTTTGGAGGGTTTGGATCATCATTACGTTGGAAAGGGTTTTCGTTGCGCGCGAATTTCTCTTATAGTTACGGAGCTAAGCGTTACTGGTATGGAAACTCACAAAACTGGTATGTATCAGGGCTAACGCTGCGGAATTTTCCAGCCTATGTATTGGATAGCTGGAGTGAAGACAACAGAGATGCTATATGGCCACGAATGTCATTCGGTCAGGGGTCGTCTAACACCTTCAGTGATTTCTGGTTGTCAAGAGCAGATTTTGTACGACTCAATCTATTGAATCTCAGTTACCGCTTACCTAAAAGGATACTTCCATTCAATATGCTTAGTAGTATGGATATCGCTTTTTCAGCGAGTAATATTTTCACGATTACAAATTATAAGGGCATAGACCCTCAGGGTAATTTTAATTTGTCGTCAGGTGGTATCATGGGTACGGGTGCAGATTTTGGTACCTATCCGGCGATGAAATCCTACAACATTACCTTACGTGCATCAATCAAATAATCTCAAACGAAACGAAATGAAAAATCCTATATTTTTAATAACTCTTACAGCATGCTTCATTATAGTAACTACTTCGTGCAAAAAATTTTTAAGCCAGGAGCCAAAATATTTAATTACGCCAGAGGGTGCCGTAGTAGATGAAAAATCGGCACAGGCAATATTGAATGGAGCGTACTCATTTACCGGGAAAGATGAATGGACCGTTCGTTTTACCGCAGGTTTCTCTTCTATGCTTGGTACAATATCGTATAACACCTCTGCCGCAAGTTTTAATATGAACGCTACGGGAGACAACAATACACTGTGGCCCATTTTTTATAAAACTATTAACGCCGCAAATGCTGCAATAGAAGCCATCTCAGCATTACCTGACTCGGAATTTAAAAACAAAGAAAGGAAGAACGAAATGATAGCAGAAGCAAGAACGATTCGTGCATTTGTAAGTATTTACATTTTCTGGTATTTTGGCCGATGGTGGGATGATATAAATTCAGAGTATGGTATTCTATACCGAGACGAGGTATCAAACCTAAATAACATTTATCTGGCAAGGCTTACGGTTGGTGAAAGCTACAAAAGAATTATTGAAGACCTTGATTTTGCTATTGCAAAGGCACCACATTATTCTGATGGCAGACGGATGTCCAAGGAGTTGGCGAAGGCACTAAAGGCAAAACTATTGTTAAACAGAGGTTGGGAAGGAGATTATCAGGACGCTCTTAAACTGGTGAATGAGGTTATCAATACTGCTGCTGGTGTAGGCCTAAAACTGGAACCAACACTTACAAGCCTGTACGATAATAGTTGGGATTCCAAAGAATTGCTTTTTTGTAGATACCGGGAAAAAACAGATGACATTATTCAGGCCTATAACTGGACTTATGGATACAATTATGTTACATTACCTGCAAGCGTTTGGGCGAAAAGTATCTTGGAAAAAGATAGGAGGTATTCAGAAGCTTGGGGAATGGTAAAATCGCCTACAATGGGCAATAACACCATGTATATGGCATGCAAAAAGTTATGTCGTAAAGGACGGCAGGTGGGCGGAGACAACGATAAATATACTGTATATTTTTTGCGATTGACAGAATTGTACTTTATGAAAGCCGAACTGTTACAAAAGACGAACGCTCCTCTTGCCCTGGCAGTAGAGCCCATTAACCTTATCAGAAGGCGCTCAAATTTATCCGATACAACCGTTACAACTGAAAATGCATTTAACAGGCTTTTATTCCAAGAGTTATTTGTAGAGTTGCACATGGAGAATGAGGCTGACTGGATGGCGTCATTGAGACTAAAAGACGAGAACGGGCAAAAAATGATACATGGGATCAGGGGTCCATCGGTAACGGTAAACGAAGATCGAATTATTTGGCCAATTCCGACCGTTGAAATGAAATACAATACAAAAATGGTACAAAATCCATCTTATGAAAATTTATTATATCCATAGACTAAATAAATATGTAATTATGAAAATTTTATTTTTCATTCCTATACTAATACTCTGTCTTGCTTCATGTAAGAAGGACAATGTTACCAGAAAAATGGATCCTCATTTTTTCCCAACAGATATGTTGTTTGAAGATTTAAAAATAGATCGCTTCAGTTTTAAAATACCAGATGCAGATTTTAAAACGGGGCCTGCCACTTTCACTGTTAAAAAGAACGGAACCGACTGGTCTGGTTTTGCAATCTCAAATAAAAATTTCAGATCGTTTGTATCTAAGGAGTCTGCTCTTGATTCCACAAAGTTTAGCGCATTTACCTCACCCACGGTACATGCCGGTGGTAATTTCTTAGTCGTACACCCAAAAGACGATGATGCTCAGATAAATTTTTCACAACCACTACATCCTGAAAAAATGCTCATTACGCCAACAACGTTTTTATATCAGTCAATGACCTACGGAGATAGTACGACCACGGGTGGTCAGAAGTATTATACATGGGCACATGGTACGAGAATGTTAACAACAGCGAGGCAGGATTTTGTAAAAGTAATCGTCAAGGGCTTTAATGGCAGTGTGAGTACCGGGCAGGTGGAGTATTACCTAGCAGACAGATGGTCAAACGAGAAAAAGCTCAGTTATATAATCTCCGAATGGATGGTGGTAGATCTCAGTAGTCTTGGGGAGGTTACAAAATTGGTTTTTACAATTGAATCCTCCGTTATCTTGAACGGCCAAATGACGACGCCTGCCTATTTCTGCATAGATGGCTTTCGGTTTAAAGAGAACGTATATTGAAAAGCGAAATTATTATTAACACAGTAGATGGTCATTTAGTTATGAAAAAAATGAAAATCGGTTTCTTGCTTTTTTTGACGGTTTTAATGGCATGCCAAAGTTGTCGACCAACACGGGAAAGAGGTACAAGAAAGACAACTTTGACAGGTAAAATTGAAAGCGTAAGCGATCCCACTATTCAGTTCTCTTATGACACCTACTCGTTGTTAGAGCCGACAAAAAGAGCAACTATCGACATTGATAGTACTGGAGAATTTAAGCTTGTATTAGATTTAAAAAATCCGATAAAAGGAGTACTCAGTTTTGGAAGAGACATGATACAGGGAAGAGGTTTTAATAAGCTAATTAGTATTTATTTAGAGCCCGGTGATGATCTGTACGTAACTGCCGACGTGAATGTATTGAAAGATACCAATATCATTCAGAACACACTTATATTTTCAGGGAAAAACAAACAGAATAGCGAATTCCTTAATCATTTTGAAACTGCATTTAATTCTTATGAGCAGTTAAAGCAGAATAATTACGCTTTTATTGTCCGCTTAAACCCAAATGAATATAAAAAATGTGCTGACAGTATCTTAAATACTCAATTAAAATACTTGGAAGAATATGATCAAAAAGCAGATCTGTCTCCACAGCTTAAAGAGATTTCTATCGCAGAGTATAAAAATCTCGCGGCAGCGCGTAAGATCGTGTACCCATCCTCAAATAAATCTTATAATCAGGGCAAAGAGGTGGTATTGCCCCCCAATTATTATGATTTTATAAATACGCTTCATTTCTCTGCAGATATTGACCATGTTGGCCTTCCATATCTACGATTTATGAATTTCTATTATCAGAATAAATATAATCTTGAAATCGAAAATAAGCAGGCAAAAAGTTATAGTTCGTTTCTTAACGAAGAATTAACCGGGAGGAGGAAATATATTTTATTAGCCTATTCACTTTCTTCAAATTTCAATGCCGATGTTTACCTGCAAGTAAGTAAAAATAATCCATATAAAGACATTCGTGAAAAGGTACGAATTAAGTATCACCACATGGAAAGTATGCTGCCGGGTAGGCCGTCCCCTGATGTTATTTTTTGGACAACACAAGACAAAAGTGAAAAGTCTGACAATTTTTTTAAGGGAAAATATATTTATATTGATTTTTGGGCAACATGGTGTAAGCCTTGCATAAAAGAAATACCCGACTTAGTTAAGCTGAAAAATGAATATAAAGACTTCAATATTGAGTTTGTTAGCGTGTCAGTAGATGAAGATAACAGCGCCTGGAAGGAGTTTGTGGCAAAACAAAAACTTACCGGTGTTCAGTTTTGGGTTGACGGAAGCAATAAAAAAATTTATGACAAAAATTTCAATATTACGATGATACCCAGGTTTGTGCTGATAGATGATAATGGCAAAATAGTAAATGCCAATGCCCCACGCCCGTCCAGCGGAAATGACATCAGGCAGTTGTTGAATAAAGAATTAAAGAAAAAATAAATATTTTCAAAAACAATAAAATATGAAAACAGTATATATAGTGATTTTTTGTTTTACTTTAGGTGCTTCTGGGTTTGCTCAAAACCGAAGTGTTAACTTGCAGGAGAATTTACCATTCGAAAGAGTTCTCAATCAGGCGAAGAAAGAGAATAAATTTATATTTTTGGACTTTGGGTCACTAACATGCCTCCCCTGTTTGTATTTAAAGAAAAATGTATTTACGGTTGATAGTGTTGCAGACTTTATTAACTCAAGGTTTGTGAGTGTGGATTATAACATCGGAAAGGAGAAAGAACGGTTAAGCAAGCTGTATGGTGTGGATGCAGAACCTGTGCTCTTGATTCTTGACAAGAATGGGAAGTTGATGCATAGAATGGTAGGAAAGTGTAGCACCGATGAGTTAATTGCCCGGTTTAAGCAAGGTCTTGATACGAAGGAGAACCTCGTCGCTCAGGACAAGGAATATCAGAAAGGGAACCGCGATCCTGAATTTTTACTAAGATATCTAGAGACACTGTTAATAGCCAGATTTCCTGACAAAATGAATGAAGTGATCAAAGGAGTACTGGATGGGCCTTTGGAGAATTTGAAAAAAAAGGAAGTTTGGGAATTATTTGTCAGGTATAACGACAATCCAGTGAGTAGAGAGATGCTATACGTTTTTGACCATAGAAAGGAGTTTTCCGATCTGTTTGGCGGCAAGCAAGTTGAAATGAAAATTAACAAGCATTATGATGCAAAAACGCAATATTTCATCTTTGGGCATCAGTCTCCAATCAAAGACACAATTTTTAAAAAGATGCTTTCTTATCTTCAGCATACCGATTATGAGAAAGCTACAGAATGGTTGGCATTTTTAGTTCCCGCACAGTATAAATTTACCAATTGGCCTCAAATGGCAAGGGAAATTGATAATGTTCTTGCGTTTAATATACTCAAAGGGAAAAAACGACAATTATATATGAAAATGATGGCTGAACAAATTTGCTGGTATTCCAATAATATTCTTTCCCTTCCCTACGCGATAAGATGGATAGACGCGCTGTTGCCCGAAATTCAAGATGAAAAAACGATTAAAAGTATTAAAGATACTCGTAGCCAGTTGATACAAAAAATCGTTATAGCAAAGAATAGCTCAAACTCAACAGGGACAGATAGCGTATTGCAGTAATAAATGTACCCTTTGGGAAAAGTTTAATAAAGCCGCTAATGATGACAAACTGCCCTGAACACAAGAATCTGACCAGAAAGGCTGGAAGAATAAAGTTTCAACCTACTATGGAATCCGCAGAATACCCAGTTCGCAGTTGATTGCCCCTCAAGGGAAAATTATCACTAAAGACCTGAGAGGCGTCGTGTTGAAAGAAAAGTTTGTCAACCCACAATAAACCTTTTTCATTTTTTCTCATGCATTTTAATTTCAAAACCGCCATCACGGCGGTTTTTTGCTTTATTCTATTTTCAGAATATCTAAAGTGGAAATTCCTTCATTTTTACTATTAATGCCAAAGGCTTATTTTTTACACTGCCATTATTGAGCTATTAAATGCTAAAGCTTTTAAAATCAAGAATATTGTAAAAATTTTATTCAAAATCTCCTATTTTCGTTTTTCTAATTCAAAATTTATGGCGCAGCAATACGGGAAAACCTGGTGGGGACAAAAATGGTTACAAGCACTTAATAATATAGACTACAGCAACCGCTTACCACGCGGGGCCTCCTATGCCCGAAAAGGTGCTGTAAGGCAAATAAAAATTGAGGAAAATAGAATTCATGCAAAAGTAGCCGGAAGTCGCCCTACTCCTTATAAAGTAGATATTATTCTACCTCCTTTTTTCGATCCAGAGCTCAGTAAGTTTATTGACGCTGTTGTAGCACAACCTTTTATTATTTCTAAATTATTAAATCGAGAATTAGACCCTTCGCTTTTGGAAATGGCTGAAAGAGAAGGTTTGAAAGTTTTTCCGCATCAATGGACGGACTTCAAAATGCAATGCAGTTGCCCGGACTGGGCCGTTCCGTGTAAACATTTAGCATCAGTCGTATATAAATTGAGTGAAGAAATTGACAACAACCCTTTCTTGGTTTTTGAGCTCCATTTGCTGGATTTAATTGAGGAAATGAATAAAAGAGGTTTATTCATCAATACACAAACTGTCGAAATTCCTCAACTTACGGATTTCTATTTTGATAAAACTAAGACTAAAAAGAAGGTAGCAAATCCTGTTTTTGAAAATCAAAATGCCTATCAGAAATTATCTTTTTCAACGCTTTCGCCCATCCACGAGCCATTAAGTTCTTTATTGTCCGACAATCCTGTTTTTTATAATAGCACTGCTAATTTTAAAGATAAATACGCTTCCTCAATCCAGCGCATTGTTCGGAATGGACAACGGATTTTGCAAGGGAAAACCAGTTTTGAAAACGCTATAAAACAAGTAGCACAGTCAAATAATAATATTACCACACACAGCAGCAATAAAATCATTATCGATGAAAATTTTGATGCAGCAGTAAAAGTGAATGATGCCGATTTTTCTATTACTGGTTTTATGTTGGCACTTGATCAAATTCCGTCCAACAAAACTTTAGACTATCAACCATCAACTGCGGCTTTGCAAACCCTGTTTCAATTGGCTTTGCACCTTACAGCAAATGGTGCAATCGTTCCTCAAATCATCATAAAACCCAATAAACAATATGGGATTCGTTGGTTACCGGCGATGATTAGTAAAGAGGTAAAGGCATTGGTAGAAAAAATGTCAGCCATTTTGCCACCCGATATTTTTTGGTGGCAAACGCCCAAGTCTGAGAAATTAATCGAGAAAGATGTGGCGTCAAATCTGCTTTCGGTATTCATTACCGAATTGGTCAAATTACTTTCCTGCATTGAAACACAAGATTTATTTCAGGATTTATTTTTTTGCAATATTGATTACGATTTTAAGGCGCCCGGCGAAGGTGCTTCGGCAGGTGGTATTCAAACTTGGTTGCAGAAATATTATTTAACCCAGGGGAATATTCGTCCACAATTGGTCGTTTCAGAAACATTAGAAGACCAGTTTATGGTAGAAGTGAATGTGTCTGGGTTAAATGGTTTTAAGGATGAAAACATTCCGTTACAAAAAATCCTTACCCAAAAGATGTATGATAAGCCGAGGTTGGAAGTTCTCCAAACGATGGCAACTTTGGTAGATTTTGTTCCGGGATTGGAACATCAAATTAATAGTCAGGGTAAAGAACCTATCCAAATGGATATGGAACAATTTACGCCGTTTTTATTTCAAATGATACCCGTAATTCGGTTGCTGGATATGGATATTTTACTACCTAAATCTTTACAAAATA